>CAZVOP010000013.1:33471-54909 GCA_964628445.1 uncultured Pseudobdellovibrionaceae bacterium
TTTTTTATCAAAAAGCGATGGAAGAGACCCAGCGCAAAGAGACCGTTCTTTTAGAGAAAAAATCAAAAAATTTAGAAGCCCAGATCAATAAATTGCGTAATGAGAGCAAATCGATCTCCAAGCGCATCGAAAGCCAAAGCGACCGTTTTCATCGTACCTTTAAAAACGCCAATGAAACTGAAAAATTAGCTAAAAAGTTCGAGGGCCAGCGCAATCAGTTGAAGGCGCAGCTTGAAACTTTACGCTCACGCACTCAGCAAGCGCAAAATCGTTTGCAAAGCGCGCAAGAACTGCGCAAGAGCTTGAGCAAAGAGATCGCTTCGCAAGAGCGCGAAAAACGCGACCTGCAAAGCAAAGTGAAAATGGCGCAAGCCCGTTTGGACCGCGCGACCAAAGACATCAAGAACTTGCGTAACCGCCAACGCCGAGTCAGCGCCGATAACCGCGCTTTAGAAGGCAAATTGGCCTCGTTGGAAACGCGTGCGGCAAATCTTGAAGGCCGCAATCTGGAAAACGGTCTTCGCTAAGAGTGACCCGCACGTTTCATGAATTGGAACGTGCGCATAAGCCACAAGACGCTGAACCAACCGATCAACGCATACATAATAAAAACGCCGTCGTAACCGATCCTCGGCACCAAGGGTGCACCGATCCCCTCGCCGATCGAAGTCCCGAGATTTGAAAAGATCATGCTTGTCGCAAACATCGTGGCGGCCCACCGCCCTTGCGCGAACTTCATCGCCAATGTCACATAAGAAGTCTCTTGAAAGCCCCAAGCCGTCCCCCAAATGACCGCAGCAAGCAGCGGTGGAATCTGAAGAAGCGGCAACAAGCAAGCGCCGCCCAAGATAACGACGGCGCTAAGATGGGCGGTCTTCATACTGACGCGCGGCCGGATCAGCGCAAAAGCCAAGGCTCCGATAAGGGCGCCCACTCCTCTAAGGACACCAAAGTATCCAACGTCGAGAGATGAAGCGTGAGAAACTTCACTGTACTGAAGCGTGATCAATCCATCATTTCCCGCGGACGCTATCGCATAGGTCAACCCGAACAGCACAAAGAATAAATAAAACCCGCTCAAAGCATCTTTCCATTTGTGCACGAACACTTCGGCTTCACGCGGCTTGGGCTGATGCTTGACGTTCAAAACAACGATTAAAACCAGGACGGTCAATCCCGCAATGGTCAAAAAAATCGACGAGAATCCATAGCGCAGCGCCATTAGGCCGAATAGCCCCGCCATTAAAATCATGCCGAGTGCTTTACCGGCAATCATCGCGGCTTGCACATAGCCTTGCTCTTCGTCACTCGACACGTCCACCGCCCAGCCGTCGGCGCACGTGTCAAACCACGCCAGCCCCAGCGACGCAAACCAAACCGCGATCGCGAACAGCGGGAAATTATCGCCGGGATTCACCTGCGCCATCGCCAAGAACGAAAGCGTAAAAATAAAAAGGCCCAACACCATATAGGGTTTACGGGCACCCCATTTACCGATCGGATAGCGGTCGCTGATGTAACCCAGCAGGATCTTAATGATGAACGGGATCAGCAACAGGCTGGTGAATAAGCCGATCGCTTCTTTTGAGACGCCGCTCCCGGCCAGATACGGCTTTTGAAAATTAATTATATAGGCCAGAGCCGCGCCCTGAATAAAATAAAGAAGGCCGAAGAACAGAAGTTTGCGCCACATGAACAAAGTTTGCTAGGGTTGATCCGTGAAGCCAACTTCATTCTCTTCCATTTTGATTTTTACCGATGGCGCCTGCACCGGCAATCCCGGCCCCGGCGGGTGGGCCGCGATCAATGTTTATCCGGATGGACTCGTCCAAGAATTGGGCGGCCACAATCCCGAGACCACGAATAACCGCATGGAGCTTGCAGGAACGATTCGTGGGCTTGCGGCGATCGAAGCGCCACCGGCTTCGGGTGTTGTTCTCTACACCGACTCGACCTATGTCATTCGCGGCATCACGCAATGGATCTGGGGCTGGCGCTCGCGCGGCTGGAAGAACGCCGAAGGCAAGGAAGTCTCGAACCGCGATTTATGGGAAGAACTCTCGCGGCAAGTCGGCCGCCTTAAGCCCGCCGTGATCGATTGGAAATATGTGCGCGGGCACACGGGCGTTCCGGGCAATGAGCGTTGTGATGAAATCGCGGTCGCTTTTGCCAACGGTAAAAAAATAAAACTTTATTCGGGAAGCCTTCTTCAATACGGCGTGGCGATTCATGATTTACCTGAAGATGGCGAGCTACCTCCGCTTAAGTCTTACGATAAAAAAGAAAAGCCGGTGGCCCATTCTTACTTAAGCGTGATAGGTGGGATCGTCTATCGTCACAAAACCTGGCCCGAATGCGAACGCCGGGTTAAAGGCCAAAGTGCGGCCAAATTCAAAAAGGCCATGTCGGCTTTGGATGAAAAAGCGATTCTTAAAAGCTGGGGTTTAGATCCAGATAAGACGGAGATCCGGGAATAACCAAACGGCTCCCGACTTGGCGCATTTGATGATGCGGCTTGTTCAATTCATCCGGGCTGATGCTGGAAATCGCCACGATAGACGGAAAAATAACCGCCGCGACAAGCAAGCGGCGAAGAAATCCCAACATGGCTTTATTGTTGTTCGGGTCCTGTCTCATATTGTTCCTTTCGGAAAATTTTCGGATCAAGTTGAAGCTTCCCGACTGAACCTGGACCTTTGCCCGTAAATTCCCCCGCCCGTTAACCCGAAGTGATTATATATGAAAAAGTGGATGGAAAAGCTGATTCAACAGTTCGATTTCGATTGGTCCGAAGGCACTCCCGAAGGCCGCGCCAAAATGGCGGGCATGAATGAAGATCGCGCGACTCTTTTATTTTTGATCGACACCTTCAATAAACACTTGATCGAAGTCGAAGGCCATCCCGTGCGTAAAACGCGCGAAGTGCTGGATGAATATGCCAAGGAACTGATATCGCCCGCCGAAAAGGAAAACGGCATCGAGAAAGTGTTGTTCCGCTTTCGCCAATTTTTCGCCGCTTACCGTATCGATGAGACCACTTACTTTCAAAAGACCTTCGAAGATTTCCGCACCATCATCTGGGATTTCGTCGATCAACTGGCCGAAGACGTCAGCGCCGAACAAAAAGACGATTCCGACATGCGCGTAAGCCTCGATGAGCTCAAAGAGGCCGTTGAAAGCAATTCCATCGACGTGTTAAAAACGCACTCGCGAAAATTCATCGACTCGTATATCGAAACGCAGTTCAAAAAAGAAAAGCGCCGCACCGGCCGCATGAAGTCCATCCGCAAAAATCTCAGCAAAGTGAAGAAGCAATTGGACGAAGCCTCGGTTGCCGCCAACACCGATGCCTTAAGTCAAATTTTTAACCGCAAGGCTTTTGACGAAACCGTACAAGAACAAGCCAAACTTTCCGCAGCCTCAGGCGAAGCCTTGAGCTTGATCATCGCCGATATCGATCATTTCAAAAAAATCAACGACACCTACGGACACCCGGTCGGCGATTTTGTCATCAAGGAACTCGCTAAGGCCTTAAAATCGCATTTCGGCACAGAGAACGACTTTGTCGCGCGCATCGGCGGGGAAGAGTTCGCAGTCCTTCTTCCCGCCTGCCATATTGACGTCGCCATGAAGAAGGCCGAAGCGATGCTGTCTAAAGTGAGTAAAGAAGTTTACGTGATTGAGCATCATAAAGTGAACTTCACCATCTCCATGGGCGTGGCTCAGTTGGGCTACGGCGAGGACGTGTCTTCGTGGATGAAGCGGGCCGATTTGGCTTTGTACAATTCGAAGAATACCGGACGTAACCGTGTGACGATGGCTCCGGCTCCGGTTTTTAAGGTCGCTTAGGCGTGATCCGCTTCCGCGGCGGAAGCGGTGCGCGTCAGAGATAAATATATTTGACAGATATATTGATGAGTTTCTTCGCGATCGTGGACGATAAGTGAATTCTATTTAGCTGGCGATTTAAGTCTTTATCAGCCTCATAGAGAAACGTATTTATAAATCACACCAACCTTCGTGATTCATTTTGCCTTGCCTGCAAGCCGCCTGATTAGACGTGGAAAATTCAGTTTAAAAAACCCATGTTACATTTCTCGCGGAGGTAAATAATGACTCACAATGAACTCGATCAAAAAATGGGAATGCTGATCCAAAATGAACGGCGCAATATCCACGAGATGTTGCTGGTGATCAATGAAGTTTCTAGGCGGAAATCCCATTTGGCTTTAGGTTATCCAAGCTTATTCGAATGGCTGACTCGTGGACATGGTTACGCGAACGCTTCGGCTTACCGGAGGATTGAAGCGGCGAGGCTTCTCGAGGCTGCGCCCGATATCGGAGAGAAAATTAAAACCGGTGACTTAAATCTTTCAAATTTGTGTAAGGCAAATTCAATGCTGCGAACCCAGGAGCGAAAAACAGGTCAGAAGATTTCGAGAATGCAAAAACAAGAGATCGTGCAAAAGATCGAAAACAAAAGCGTGGAACAGACCGAACGGATCCTGATCGCGGAGTTTCCTCAACTTGCGCTTTCAGTCGAGCGAGACAAAAGAACGGTTGTGAACGAAGCAATCACTCGTTGCGCGATGAATTTATCCGAAGAGGCGATTGCGGATCTCAACCGTGCGCGCGAGGTTCTGGCTCACCGGTTACCTTACGGAACCGATGCGGATCTGGTTGCTTATGCGCTTAAATTTATGTTGAAGAAATTGGATCCGCTTCAAGCACGCCAAACGCTTTCTGCGGTCTGAGATCGCTTCCGCAGCGGAAGCCATCTGCGTCATGTCTCAAAATGAGACAGCCGTTAGAATCTTGACTCCGCTCCCCCACTTCTAACACTGCCTAAAAATAACAGTCGAATGTTTAGTCGCTGACTACAACCTACACGCCCAAAACGCGTAAAAGCTGGCCGCGACTTTGCTCATACACTCCTCCACACACATTCCACCAAGAAGGAGGAATTCATGAGAGGGATGAAAGAAATTTTCATCTCGTTCGCAGTAGGATTCGCGACACTCGGAACTCTCACGTATCTTCACGTCACCGAAAAAAGCGCTTCACGCAGCCAAAACGAGACCTTGCCCACGCAAGTGGCGGAAACAAGTTCCGATCCGGCGATCTCGCTGAATTGGGGTTTAGAAGAAATCGAAGCCACGAAGGCTTGGAGAAAAGAACAAGGAAGCAAACATATAGTCGTGGCCATCATCGACACCGGCTGCGACGTCTTTCACCCCGATTTGCAAACCAACATCTGGCGCAATCCGGGCGAAGCGGGGCTTGATGAAAACGGTTTAAGCAAAGCGACTAACGGAATAGACGACGACGGCGATGGATTTGTCGACGACTACTACGGATGGAATTTTGCTGACGACTCACCCGACGTTACGGACGACGTCGGCCATGGGACTCACATCGCGGGGATTATAGGGGCGAAAAATGGGATGGGCTCGAGTGGAGTCTCCCCCGATGTGAGTCTTATGATTTTGAAGTATTATGATACGAAACAATCGGGCGCCCAAAATTTAACCAACACCGTCAAAGCCATTCGCTATGCGGTCAAGATGGGCGCGAATATCATCAACTACTCGGGCGGCGGCATCATGAAGAGCGTCGAGGAAGAAGAAGCGATCCGCTGGGCCGGCGAGCAAGGAGTGCTCGTGATAGCTGCGGCCGGTAACGAGGGCATGAACTCGGACTTCTTTCACTTTTATCCTGCCGATTACGATTTGCCGAACGTGATGTCGGTCACCGCGATCGATCGCTCAGGTCAACTGATGTCGACCTCGAATCACGGAGTGAGCACGGTCGATGTCGCGGCACCGGGCAAGAATATTTATTCCACGCTCCCAAACGGACAATATGGATATATGTCCGGCACTTCACAAGCGACGGCGTTTGCGACAGGAGTCGCGGCACTTCTCATGGCGCACGATGCGCGGTTGATCGATCCCGCACAGGTGATCAATCATATGGCCAATCACGGACGGCCGAGTGCGATTCTTAAAAATAAAGTGCGCAGCGGAGCTATCGTCAACGCCGCCATAGCACTTGAGAATTCGGATTTGGAACTGGCTCTAGCCAATGAGCCGGCCAAGCGGTCACCTGCGCAGAAGACGAATTAATGAGAAGCCAATAATTTCTTGGCGATTTTTCCACTCTCGGTTTTCGGCAGGTCCTTCATGATGGAGTACTGTGCAGGAACCTTGAATTTAGCCAAATGCGCGAGACAAAAATCGCGCATCTCTTCGACCGACAACGAGCGACCCTCTTCGAAAGAAACAAAAGCTTTACCGCACTCGCCCCAGCGCTGGTGCGGAACCCCGATGACCGCCACTTCGCGAATGCCGGGAAGTGCTCGCATCACCTTCTCCACTTCGGCCGGATAAACATTTTCTCCGCCGCTGATGAACATCTCTTTCTTGCGCCCGACCACGTAAAAGTAACCCTCGTTATCCTTGCGGACCAGATCACCCGTGCGGAGCCAGCCGTCTTTAAGGATTTCAGCCGTAGCCTTGGGATTATTCCAATACCCGCTCATCACGGTGGGCCCTTTAAGAACCAACTCACCGATTTCTTCGGCCGGAACCTCACGCCCCGATTCATCGACCACTTTGGCCTCGATATAAAAATTAGGAAAACCAATCGAGCCCATCTTGCGCCGGCTATCGGCCTCATTGAGGGAAAATACATTCGGGCCGAATTCCGTAAGCCCGTAACCTTGGCGGATCGGGACCTTGCGCTCCTCCCAAATTTTAATTAACGCAAGCGGCATGGGCTCCCCGCCCACGATCGCATAGCGCAAGGATTGCAGATCGGTGTTTTGAAATTGCAAAGAACGGCTCAAGAAATCCATGGTGGTCGGAACGCCAAACAAAACCGTGACCTTTTCGCTCTCGCACAGACTTAAAACCAATTCAGGATCGAATTTTTTCAGCAGAACCACCTTGGCCCCGCGGTGCAAACAAGGTGTGGTCAATACGTTCCAGCCGCCCGTATGAAAGAGCGGTAAAAAAGTCAGCACGACTTCGTTTTGCGTCAGATTCAAACGCAAGCTGGTGTTGACCGAGTTCCAAAAAATCATGCGGCAAGAAATAACCGCGCCTTTCGGAAATCCGGTGGTTCCCGACGTGTAGAGAATCATGCAAGGATCTTCGAAGCTTGGGGCAAAGGGTAAAACCTCAGTCGCACCTTTTTCTGCAGTCTCAATCAATGAATCAAAATCCCAAATCTGAATACCCAAGCCTTCCAAGGCGGAACGGAATATCCGCTCGCTCACCACCAGCTTCGCGCCGCTGTCGCCGACAATGTGTGCGATCTCGCTCGCGGTGAAGCGAAAGTTGATCGGCACCAAGATCGCGCCCAAGCGCTGGGCCGCAAAAAACAGACTGACGTAATCCATTTCATTTTGCGCCACACAAGCAATGCGGTCGCCCTTCGCGATCGAATACCTCGACTGCAATATCAAAGCTAAACGGCTTGCCCGCTGAAACAACTCCTCATAGGTGAATTGCCGGCCGCTTTCGCCGCTCTGGAGAGCCACACTTTGCGGCGCATAGAGGGACCAGCGCTTCAGCCAATCCAGCTCAGGTGTCATATCCCCACTCCATCGCCAGCGCCGCCATCGACAGACCGCCGCCCGATCCGAGCATAAAAACCGTCTGGCCTTTTTTAAGTTTGTGCTGTTTCACCGCATCGTGCAGCGCCATCGGAATGCAAGCGCTGCCCGTGTAACCAAAGCGGTCCATGATGTTGTGCGATTTGGAATGTGGGAGACCCAGATTGTCGAGCGCTTCGTGAATGCTTCCGATGTTGATCTGGGTGAGAAAGAAATGATCGATGTCGGCGGTCTTTTTATGCAAACGCTCAAGCAGCTTATGCGTAAGCCTCGGCCATTGAGTGCCGTTGGTCTCGATCGGAATTTTTTTGGCGAAATTTAAAAGATGTTCGCGCTTCTCCAACACTTCGTGCGTCATTGGAATTTTTGTCCCTCCCGCATACACGCCCATATAGTCATGGTATTGCCCATCGGCGAAAAGTTCCGCGGCCAAAACCCCACCTTTATCTTCAGCTTTGACCACCACGGCACCGGCGCCGTCGGCAAACAGTGTCGCGATTTTAAAATCGTCATAATTCAAATACTTCGACATCCCATAGGCGCCGACGACCAAAATATTTTTGTATTTCACATCGGCTGCAATGTACTTCGCGGCCATATCAAGTGCCGTCACGAAGCCCGCGCACGCGGAATTAACATCAAAGGCTCCTGAATTCTTGGCACCCAAGCGATATTGCACGACACTGGCGGTGGACGGCGATAAGTAATCAGGCGTGTCCGTCGAGACGATGATGAGATCCAAATCCTCGGATGCGACCCCGGCATTCTTCATGGCCTCAAGAGCCGCCGGCAAAATTAAATCCGAAGTCGCTTGATCCTTCGCCATGTGACGGCGCTCAAAAATATTGCGTTTCTCACGCAAGAACGTGTCCACGTCTTTACCGTACATTTTATTAAACTCTTCGTTCTTGATGACTTTTTCCGGTGCATACATTCCGGTTCCACGAATGACGGCGGTTCGTTGCATGATCTTACGTTCTCCTTTAAAACAAATGTCGACTGTGATGGATGTACTGTGACTTACGCCTAGGCGTAAAGCGCAGCTATGCATTTTTTAAAGATTCTGCGACGCCGCGCGCGGCCCGGCTGTTTGCGTGAGATCCAAGAGTGAGCTAAACGTCTCCCCATTCCAATCACGTCAAAGAGGGGGGCTTCTCGTGGGACACGTCGCTTTTTCATTCTCGGATCGTAACGTTCTCGTAACAGGTGGCGCACAGGGGATCGGCTTTGAAATCGCGCGTAGATTCCTGCAAGCCGGTGCGCAGGTCACCATCGCCGACTATTCGGCCGAAGCCCTCAATGTCGCTCAAAGCGAGTTGGGAAGTTTTCCCAAAGCCAAATTCGCGCGCCTTGATGTCACCGACCGCTCCAGCTGCCAAGCCTTGGCCGCGGCGATGAAAGAGCCATTGCATGTGCTCGTCAACAACGCCGGCATCACGCGCGATAAAAGTTTCGCAAAAATGGACGACATGGATTTTGATCGCGTCATCCAAACGAATCTGACCGGCATTTACAATATCACCAAAGCCCTTTTGAATTCTTTCGATCCGCATCAGCCAAAGCGAATCATCAACATGGCAAGCGTCGTGGCTTTGTACGGAAATTTCGGCCAGACCAATTACGCCGCGGCAAAAGCCGGCGTAGTCGGTATGACCAAAACTTGGGCCAAGGAACTCGCACGCAAAGGTTTCACATCCAACGCCGTCGCGCCTGGATTCATCCGCACCAAGATGACCGAAGCGATGCCCAAAGAAACGCTTGAGGGAATCGCCGGTAAGGTGCCGCTGAACCGGCTTGGTGAAACCTCGGATATCGCCAATGCCTGTTTGTTTCTGGCCAGCGACGAAGCCTCCTACATCAACGGCACGGTCATCAGCGTTGACGGCGGGTTGGTCTTGTAATGAAGAAAACTTGGGGGATGGCGCTTCTTCTTCTGTTGATGAGCGCGAACGCTTGGGGGCTTGTCTCGACGTTCGAAAAGGGCCTGGTTGAAATACGTCCGGGCTACAAACTTTATGTCGAAATCCGCAAGGCGGAAGTAGGCAAGCCCACGATCTTCTGCCTTAACGGGCTGACATGGAGCACGCGTGACTGGAAGCCTCTCGTCGAAGCGCTGGATAAAATCGAGCCGGGTCTAGGCTTCGTTCTCTACGACATGAAGGGTATGGGCGACACCCTTTTGATCAATCCACCGGTGCGCGAAAATATTCACCTCGAAGATCAGCTTAAAGATTTGGAAGATCTGCGCCGCACCTTAAGAGTGAGCGGGCCCACCGCGGCAATCGGTCTCTCTTACGGCGGAGGTTTGGCGCTTATGAATTATGCGCTAAATCCCAAAGCTTTCGACAAAGTGATCGCGATCTCGCCTTTTCTGGCCCGCATCACCGATCAAGACAATATGATCAACGATTGGGTGCGCACCCACCGCATAATGTTCCCGCTTGATCCCCGCACCGTGGATGAACTTTATGATCACTATTTGCGCGTACTGGTTTACAGCACCTACCCCTTGGCGGAGCCGGTTGTGCTTGAGAATCCCTACAAGCTGGAAGCCATCTACCGCATGGTCTTGGGCGCAAAAAATTTCCGGGCCAAGGACTTTATTCCCGGCATGAAAAAGGGTCAGCTGCATATCGTTGGCGCCATCGACGATCAGTTCGTCAAAGATCCGGAGCTGCAAGGCTTTTGGCAAACCCTTGCGGGCAAAGGCATGAGCTACTTGCGCCTCTCCGATACCGGGCATAAGATCCCCACCGAACGGCCGGAGCTTACCGCCAATTGGATCCGCGAGATTTTGCGCGGCAATCCGGAATTGAATAAGGGTCTGCAGTTTGACGGCGATGCCGTCAAGGGCGAAGCACGCAGCGGAGAGATCGTTATTCCTTTAAAGAAGGTCAGTTTTTGTGAAACTTTATTACGAAGAACATTCGGGGCTTTCTAAGAGCGACGTTTTATTTTTGCACGGCAATCTGGCTTCCACAAAATGGTGGCGGCCGACCCTCAATGAATGGAAAAAGGCCGGCTCCCTCGGTTCTCGCTCACTGATTTTTTCCGATTGGCGCGGTTGCGGCCAAAACCCCGACTGGCCGATTGATAAAGTTTTCTCCATCCGCGAACTTGCCGAAGAACAACTTCAACTGCTCGAGAGCCTGAAGGTCAAAGACGCAGCCCTCGTCGGCCATTCTCTTGGCGGGCTAATTGCCGTTCAGATGATGATTCTTGCGCCAAAAATGATCACCAAAGCCGTGCTCCTCGATCCCGTCGGCCTTAAAGGCGTGGTGTTCGATGAAAGCATGTATCAGGCCTTTCAACAAATGGCGCAAAGCCAGGAGTTCACGCGCATAGTGATCTTGAGCACAATCTTAAATAAAGAAAATATCAGCGCCGATCTTGCCGAAGAAATCTCATGCGATGCTTTCAAAGCCGTAAAAGGAATCGGCTCTTCGGTTTTGGAAATTCTAAAGAGTGTGAATCTTGAAGAAGAAGCGCGGAAAATTACCAAGCCCGTACTTTTTCTGCACGGTCAAAAAGATGAAATCATTCCGCTTAAAGATTCGGAATCCGCGGCCCAAATTATTCCCCATGCGAAGCTGGAAGTGGTGCCCGAGGCGGGCCATTGCTGGAACATAGAAAGCCCAAGCCGGTTCACCGCACGTTTGCGTGAGTGGCTGTAGGAGCAGGAGGAAATAATGAAGATTAAGGCACGTCACATTTTGGTCGAACAAGAATACGAGGCCAAAGACCTGATCAAAAAATTAAGCGAAGGTAAATCCTTCGAGGACCTCGCCAAAAGTTTTTCCAAATGTCCGTCCAGCCGCAATGGCGGCGATCTTGGCGAATTCGGTAAAGGCCGGATGGTCCCAAGCTTCGAAGAGGCCGCCTTCGCGCTCGAAATAAATCAAGTTTCCGCGCCTATACGAACTCAGTTCGGGTATCATCTTATTCAGCGCTACGCTTAAAGATCACCCCGGCACGGAGTCGCATGAAACGTCATTTTGGTTTACTGCTATTGATTCTTTTTATATCCGCCTGCACGACCACCACAAGACCGCCCACGGAAGGAATCCCCGAATACGATTCCCGACCG
Organism: uncultured Pseudobdellovibrionaceae bacterium; assembly: GCA_964628445.1. GTDB lineage: Bacteria > Bdellovibrionota > Bdellovibrionia > Bdellovibrionales > UBA1609 > JALHOQ01. The sequence continues at coordinate 45,177 of CAZVOP010000013.1, forward strand.
GGGCCCGCGCCGGAAAGCGGATTCAAATTGGATCTTCGGCAACTGCAATCCAAGCTCGGGATGCAACGCTCAATCGGTGAACTCGGCTTTACCGAAAAGCGTTTTAACTCTTGCGAGTCGGGCTTCAAAACCCCGGGCAATTGCCGCCCGCAGATTTTCAGCGTCGTTCATTTCCGGCTTTTATGCCGCGACTCGGAAGGCACCGTGCAAGACGTTCCGGTGGAGTTGACCCCGCTCACCAGCGACAAAGTGACCTGGAAGATCGGCGCCTACGCCGGCAATACCCAGACCGACAGCCAGGGCTTCGGCCAATTCTTGGTTCTCTCCGAACGCACCGTTCGCGGACAGCGCCTAATGTTGCGGATCGGCCGCCAGTTCATGGGCTTTACGGTCTCAGAGGTCAGTAAAGTTATTCTTCCGAAAAACTTCTGCTTATAAGGGGACGTTCGTCCTGTGAAGTTCGAATTCTGAGACTCCGATCAGTCCTTAATCAGGAGGACTGGTATGAGTCTGGCGTTTGCCCGATACATCTTGATGGCCTCGCTCACCATGAGCGCGACTTATGGACAAATGGTTCGGGCCACGACATTGCCCGACGACCTTATGGATGAAAGCGAATCCATTTTGGCCGACGGTCCGATTCCGCCTGCTCCGAAATATCTCTCGCACTTTAAGACTCGGTCGCTTTCCGCCGGAGATAGAGTACAAATTTTATCGAAGTACTCATTTCTAGATCCAGATCGAGTCGTGCCTTCGAAATTGCTTGAGACCGCCGTGCTGTATTACGACTCAAATCTCGCCAATATCCCGAACAAGAATTATCTCTCGGTCATCGATTTCTCGAAAAATTCCGCAAAGGCCCGCTTTTTTGTCATCAACATGAGCACCGGCGCAGTCTGGTCGATGCACGTCGCGCATGGTAAAGGTTCCGACAAAGATCATGACGGGATCGCCGAAAAATTCAGCAATGTGGAAGGTTCCAACGCGAGTTCTCTGGGGATATATTTAACAGCCGAATCCTACATGGGGCATAATGGGAATTCTTTGCGCCTCGACGGCCTCTCCAGCACAAACTCGAACGCGCGTGAACGCGCGATCGTTGTCCACGGCGCCACTTACGTGAGTGAAGAAGATGAGATCCCCGGACGAAGTGCCGGATGCCCCGCAGTCTCTCATGCCAATCGCGATCAACTCATCGCGCAGATCAAAGAGGGCAGCATCATTTACGCCGATCTCTCCGGAGAAAAATAGTCAAAGGGTTGCCCTGAGCCCGGTTTTGCGCAACAATTCGGAGCGTGTACAACATACCGGATGACATCCGACAATTTATATTCGAATCCGTCGACTCCGTTGCTCAGCTGGACGTTTTATTTTTTCTAAGAGCCAATGCCGGGCAACACTATAATGCGACGCTCATCGCGAAGGAATTGCGCACGAGCCTCGATTCCGCGACTCAAAATTTACTCTCACTTAAAAGTCTTGGATTGCTCAATGAGGATGAAGATCAGCCCGGCTTCTATATTTACCAGCCTAACCATCCCGAGCTTGCGGGATTGATCACGCGCTTCGAAGAAGTTTACAAGGTGCGACAGCACAAGGTGTTAGAACTTATTTTTTCCACATCCAAACGAGCACGACTTTTTGCCGACGCTTTCACTATTTCCAAAAATTCATCTAGCGATGGAGACGATCATGGCTGAGTCAGTTTACATAATTTGCATGGTACTCAGTGTCGCGTGTGCCGCGATGCTTTTTAGGGGCTATCTCAAAAACCCCTCGCATTTATTACTCTGGAGCTCCGCGTGTTTCGGCATCATGGCGGTGAACAACGTGATTTTGCTGATCGACGTTTTGGTTTTGCCTGATATCGAGTTCGGCGGCCTATATATGAGAAACATCACCGGCGCGGTGGCCGGCTCGCTTCTGTTGTTCGGGTTGATCTGGGAGATGTCATGAGTCACGTCGAGTTTATTTCGGGAATTTACATGACCACTTTCGCGTTCTCCGGAATTTTCTTTCTGAAATTTTGGCGAGCCTCCAAGGACCGCTTCTTTCTCTATTTTGCCCTAGCGTGCTGGCTGATCTCGATGGAGCGAGTTTTGCTCTTTTTCGTTCAAGGCTACAGTCCTCTTCCCAGCGTCAGCGAACCGCGCACGATGGCTTACGTCGTTCGAATGTTCGCCTTTGCGCTGATTCTCATTGCGATTATCGACAAAAACCGGCGGGCCCGGCGAAGTTAAGTTTTGGCCGTGGGCCGACCCTTCAAAGTGGCATTAAGTTTCGCCTGATAAAGCCGATTTAAACTTTCATACACATCTTCTCCTTCAATAACACGCAAAGCGCGCGCGATAGCCTCAAGCGTCGACATCCCTTCAATGGATGTCTCGCGCCGCAAATGAAGGGACGCCCTATTCGGCGCGCCAATTTTCACCCGCGGGATGCCGTCAAGTTCGGGGTGGCGCGAAGACACTTTTCCGGCTTGCCGCCAATTTCCGTCGGGCACCAAGAGCTGAATAGGCTTATCAAACTGAAGTAAAAAATCCGCCGTCAGCTCCACCGCATCCTGCGCGGGAAAGAAAAGTAAATTTGAAAATCCCGCGAGGAGCGGAGTTAAATCCAGCGGCGTCTTGTCCGCTCCCCTGACGATCATCTGACTATTCACCAAAGCCTTCAGTGCAAGACGCCCGGTGTTGGTCGTGCGCTTGAGCTCTTTGGCGTGAACGATCAACGAAACCTTGGTGCGCAAATTTAATGAGGGAATTTCCGCGCAAATACAGCGACTCAAATGCAGAAAACACACCGGGCAAGGCCGTTTGGTTTTTCGCTTACGCAAAAGCTTGGCATCAATGCCGGGCATAATTCTCCCAGCCGAGTTTCAATAACAGTCCATGAAAGTCTTCAGCCAGCGGCGCCTTGATGGTGAGCGGAATTTGCGAGATTGGATGCGGAAAAGAAATCTCGGTACAAGCCAGAAGCAATCTTCTTAAGCTGAACTCTTGTTCAAAAAATCGGTTGTGCTTGCCTACGCCGTGAGTGATGTCGCCGATAATGGGATGGCCCATGTGACGAAGATGCCGGCGGATCTGGTGTTTTCTCCCGGTCACCGGTGTGGCCTTCACCAGCGAATAACGGCTGGTGGGATAACGGTCAACTTGCACGGGAAGCTCTACCCGCCCCAACACTTCGACACCGGTGACGGCGCTCTGCGCGAGCTTGGCTTGATCCGCCATTTTATCGCAAATCTCATCGAGCTCTTCTTTAAGTGGATAATCGATAACGAAGGCGCTTTCCTTAGGAACACCGCGCACCACTGCCAAATAATGCTTCGTCACGGAGCGTGAAACAAAAGAGCGGCTAAGATCGCGGGCCACCGCACTTGAAAGCGCAAAAATCAATGCGCCTGAGGTCGGCCGGTCAAGACGGTGGACGGGATAAACCCGGCAACCCAATTGGTCACGCACGATTTGCACTGCGGCTTGAATCGCGGCGCGGTCAAGAGCTGTGCGGTGAACGAGTAGTCCGGCAGGCTTGTTCACGACGACAATATTTTCGTCCCGGTAAAGGATGGGTAGCGACATGGGGTCATTTATGGCATACTCCCCCAACTTTCACCAGCTGAGGTCAACTATGTCTGAAGATATGAAATCCGAACTTGAACGTCTGCGCGCTGAAAACGAAGCTCTTAAAAGTAAAAAAGCCGAGCGTGGAACACTGTCGATGAAAGTGAGCGAGAAGGGCGCGCTCTCGATTTACGGCATGGGCCGCTTTCCTGTGACTCTTTATAAAGAACAATGGCTGAAGCTTTTAGGAATCGCCGATCAGATCAAAGAGTTTATCAAAGAAAACGACTCGAAACTGAAGACTAAAGACTAGAGCTATCCGGCATATGAAAAAACGGCTTATCTCCGCTTTTATCCAACAGCTTGAGCAAGATCTGGCTTCAATGAAGTCCGCGGCGCGTGCAACACTGGAAGCCGCGACCCACGAAGAAAGTAAACCCGAAAACGAATACGACACTCGCGGTCTTGAAGCCTCTTATCTCGCCGGCGCGCAAGCCAAACGAGCGCTGGAAATCGAAGAGGTCTTGAGTCTGTTCAAAACGGCCTCATTCAAGGACTTCGCCGCGCATGACAAAGTTCAAGCCACCGCTTTGGTTGAAGTCGACCTCGATGGTAAACAGAATTTACTCTTGTTGATGCCGAAGGGCGGCGGCGTTCGCCTTTCTTTTGAAGGAAAATCGGTTCAGATCGTCACCCCGCAATCTTCACTTGGTGAAATTTTGCTCGGCCTTAAGGTCGGTGAGACCGCGGAGTTTGAGGTCGGAACGAAAGTTCGGGAATGCGAAGTGCTTTCGATTCTCTAGGAGCTTTTGCATATACGGGTCTATTCACCCCTATACGGCACTTTACATCTTGGTAAATAATTGAGTCGTGATGAACGTCGCGGCTTTTGTTTTTTCGCATTTTATTTTTAGCGCCTGGGCCCTGCGCGCGGCGACCGAGGACATTGCGCCCATCGGGAAGCACTACCCTATTTTTATTTTTGAGAAAAATGAGCACCCGGAAAATATCCTGGTGACCTATGTGAAACTCGACGCCCAAGGAAAATTGCTGGCCGATCCCGCCGATCCGGCGCGCCCGCTCGTCGGTTTTTATTGGTTGATGAACCGACACAAATATAAGCCCGTGCACCCTCTTATCTTAAGCGGCATCCGCGAACGGCTAAAGTTTTTGTCCGAGGCCGAAGACCGGCGCAGCTTTAAAATGCGCTTGGGCGATTTGAAAGAGCTGAAGCAAGACCTCAAGTCGGCGGAAATATCCGTATCGGTCAGCGGATCAAGCGAGCATCCGGAAGTCGAAGCGACGGTGACGCTCGGGCCGTCCGATCATTCGCAAATCATTCAGCTTGAGAAAATCTACAGTGACGCCCGCAAAACATTTTTGCCGCCTTTCCGTAAAATCAAATCCGTGACCCTTACGGGCAAAGCGGTCGCCAGCGGTGAAAATATCTCGCGCACCTATTCGGCCAGATAGCTATCGGCGCGGCCGGATTAAAAATTTTGTTGGATTGTATTTAAATCCGGACTCGTCTCGCCCCAAATCCATCACCTCGTAGTTTTGGGCGATTTTTTCCAAGATCTTGAGATCGTCGGGCGAAGTGCTTTCGCCCTTTTCATTCACGTAGACCATTTCGGTAAACATCGATCCGCCCGGATGCAATCGTGCCAGCAAGAACTCACGCACTTTGAGTGAAGCGCCGATACCGGTAATTACGATACCGCCGAGCCGGTCGACCCTATTCAACAAGGGCTTAAGCGACCTCAAATCCTGAAAATTCATTTGATGAAGATAAACGAATTTTTCAATCCTTCCGAAGGCGGGACTATTCCAGCTGATCTTCCAAACAAGGGCATAGCCCTTGCCGCTCTCCTCTACCGTCACATCGCGGTTTAAGGACTTCAATCTTTCACGGATCTCATGAACCACGACATCCGGTCCATTTCCCCAACCAGTCAGCACATCGACCAGATGAAAGTATTTGGCGTGCGGATAAAGATACATGGGAAGATAAATATCAGGACCTGAGCCCAGCGAAACGACATGCGAGCCAACTACGCGGGTGGAATCGATCTCGCGCGCCCGGTTTTCGATAAAATTGGAAACCCGCGCGCCCTGTCGCAAGGCATGCTGGTCTGCCCTATTCGCCACCAAGATTTCTTGGCGCAGCAAAAGGTTCGCACAAGTGTCCGCCATAGCCGGAAGGCATGAAAACAAAATCAAAAGACCGAGCATGAATCGCATTCCGTGTCTTGTAGCAGGAGGAAATTTGCCGCGCCATAGGCATTGTAAAAATTGGGGGCAAAATTGCTGGGTTCTTGCGGAATTATTCCCCGCAAGAGACGGCGAACTCAACCCAACAACCAAATCGCGAATATTTTTCTTGGTTCAGTGTTTGCTCTTACCGTAAGTCGGTTCGATAGAATTTTTAACCAGGTTTTTACCTTAGAGGAGCGACAAAATGGCAAAAGACTCACAAAACTCACGTTCAACGGCAACTTCCAACGCGTCTCCATCTCCATCTTCATCTTCGCGTGGCGAGAACCGCGACGAGACGCGATCAGGCGGCAGCATGGCCACCACCGGCCACGAAACTGAGCGTAAATCCATCAGTGCGATCATCTCGCAAAGTTTAGCCGAAGAAAGCCAAGAAGGTATCGATCGCATGCTCAACGAATTGAAAGGCTACTTCGACTCCAGCCGTTTGTACGTTCAAGAAAATCCGCGCGAAGCCGCAGGTCTGGCGATTGCCGCCGGAGTTGCCGCATGGGCCTTGCTTGGCACCAAACCGGGGCGCATCGCATTTGAGTCCGGCGCGGCCATCGCAATCCCGTACGTGACCAAATGGTTTTCGCGCAATATGCAACAAAACGTTCGTCATTAACCTGATAAGGAGGTCGTCTTGACTGAATCAAAACTGCTGAATAAAAAAATAGCCATTTTGGCCACCGACGGATTCGAAGAGTCGGAACTTTTTGAACCGAAAAAGGCGCTGGAGGAAGCGGGCGCCGAATTGAAAATCATTTCGTTGAAGCCGGGAGAGATCAAAGCATGGAACAAAACGGATTGGGGCAAATCGATCAAAGTTGACACGACGGTCGAGCAAGCCAACGCCGACGAGTTTGATGCGCTCGTTCTTCCTGGCGGAGTCATGAACCCAGATAAACTGCGCGCCGATCCGCGCGCGGTCGAATTTGTGAAATCATTCGGGGATGCCGGCAAGCCCATCGGCGCGATCTGCCACGGCCCGTGGACATTGATCAACGCAGGCCTTGTGAAGGGGCGCCGGATGACCTCTTGGCCTTCGTTAAAAATGGATTTGATCAACGCCGGTGCTGACTGGGTTGACGAAGAAGTGGTGACCACTCAAGGTCTCGTGACGAGTCGTAAACCCGCCGATATTCCGGCTTTCAGCAAAAAGCTGATCGAAGAAATCATCGAAGGCCGGCATCGTCCGTACCGAGGGCAAGATCGTCCTACGGCAAGCGCCAATCCTCACTAACTCTTTTAAGGCTCGGGGACGCAAGTCGCCCGGCCGCCCACGAACTCGAGCTTCGGCTTTTCAAGATTGTTGATTCTGGCTTTGGCCGTAACCAAGGCCAGTTCATTCACCGGGGTTCCCGTTTTCTCGAATGGAGTTTTACAATCCGGCATGCGCGTCGAGCGCGGAAGCTTGTTCAACGTCAAAACTTTGTCCCAACATGTCTTGCCTTCACTGACCAATTCACACTTCACGGAAACCTTCGCGAAATAAACCAGTGAAGTGAGGCCGTCTTTTTTCGTCAGCGCGAATTCTTCGCTCGGATGATGAAGGGCCCGGTAAATTTCGTTCCCCGACTCCAAGTTAAAGATCTGGGCTTCGAGCATCCCTTCAGAGCCGTCGGCACCTTCGATCACCGCATACTCCCCCGCCACGCCGGCAAAAGAACCTTCGCGGATACGTAAATTCACCTGCCGTCCCTTATATTCTTCCACGCACAAAGGCCCGGCACCCGGAGTTTTGTGACGCACGTAAATCTCGGCCGAGCCCATCTCATCGCTGGACTTGCTTTCGAAGATCGCGAAATTTCCATAATCGAAGCAACTGTCGATCGTGAAGCCTGCGCCTTTTTTGTTCTTGGTTTTAGAAATAAGTTTGGCAAGGGGTCTTTGGCTTGCGCCCTCAAGCTTTCCCTTCTTCATCCGCCACACTTGAATTCCGGAGGGCGTAATCACCGCCGGCGCTGGCGGCGGGACTTTCGGACTGACTTTGCTTTCGCTGACCACGATGGATTGCGGCGGTGGCTGCGGCGGAGCTTCGATAACGGGAGGCGAGCCCGCGCAAGCCGATGTCATGTAAATGAGGCCAAGCAGAATAATCCGTGACGATCTTTTGTGCATAATCTTATGCTACTGGACAGACGCGGTAAAACAAAGCAGATCTAGAGGATGACGATCAAAAGACCACGGAACTTCTGGCTGATCCTGATGCTAGGATCACTGACCACATTGACACCTTTTGCCATTGATCTTTATCTGCCGACATTCACCGAGATCGCGCGCGATCTGGGCACCACGCCGGGGCGAATCGCCTTTTCGCTGTCGAGTTATTTTATCGGGATGTCGTTCGGCCAGCTTTTCTACGGCCCTTTGCTGGACCGCTTCGGGCGAAAGAAGCCGCTTTATTTCGGGCTGACTCTTTTTATCTTGGCTTCCCTCGGCTGTCTGAATTCAGGCAGTTTGGAATTTTTGATCGCGTTTCGTTTCTTTCAAGCCGCAGGCGGATGCGTGGCCTCGGTCGCGGCGACGGCCATGGTGCGCGATTTTTTCCCGCCTCAGGAAAGCGCCAAGGTTTTTTCGCTGCTGATGCTGATCTTGAGCGTTTCACCGCTGTTCGCGCCGACTGTCGGCGGAGTGATCGCGACGCATTTGGGCTGGCCTTGGGTTTTTATTTTTCTGGCGCTTATCGCCGCACTTTTACTGCTGATGATCTATTTTATTTTGCCCGAAGCCCACCTGCCGGATCCGACGATTTCACTTCGTCCCCTTCCCATCTTAAAAACTTTCATGGAGATTTTTCGCGAGCGCCATTTTCATACCTATGGGCTTGCCGGGGCCTTCGCCTTTTCGGGATTGTTCGCTTATCTGCCGGCCTCGCCGGTCATCTTCATGGACGTCTTTAAAGTCGGAGCCAAAGGTTATGGTGCGATTTTCGCCGGTCTCTCAGTCGGCGTGATCGGCGCAAGCCAGCTCAACATTTTGCTGATGAAAAGATACACCAGCGCACAGATCTTTCAGGCCGCTTTGATTGCGCAAACCCTCATCGGCGCGATTTTTATTTTGTGCGCCGGGCTCGGCCTTTTGACCTTGCCGGTGACCTTGATCATTTTGTTTTTCTTTTTGGCAAGTGCCGGCCTCACTATGCCGAATGCCTCGGCCCTGGCTTTAGCACCCTTTTCTAAAAATGCCGGCAGCGCCTCCGCGCTGATCGGATTTATGCAAATCGGAACCGGCGCGATCTCTTCGGGCTTCATCGGCCTCTTGGCTTCCAATGAACTGCTGCCGATGGTGACGGTGATCTCCTCGACTTCGTTTGTCGGCCTCATTATCCTTGCGCTCGGTCAGGCGAGGAGCAAACCTCGCTTAAATTCCCCGAGCGCGAATCAATCCTAACACACGACATGCGTGCAGCCTTAGCGGCCTGTATGCCCAGTTCGGCGTCTTCAAACACCAAACATTTCTCCGGGCTCACGCCGATTCTTTTTGCCGCTTCCAAAAAGCAATCCGGCGCGGGCTTTCCGTGCGCATAATCTTCGGCACCAAGGATCGTTTCGAAGCGGTCCACGATCCCTAGTTTGGTCAGCGTTTTTATAACCGAATCCCGGGGGCTTCCCGAGACCACGGCGAAGGGCACGTGGCCATGGTAAGCCACGATCACATCCATGACGGACGTTACGGGTCGAACTTGCGGCAAAATATCCAGATAGGCATCTTCCTTTTGGCGCACGACAGTCTCAACCGGCATTTGCAAATTTAGTCTTTTGTTAAGAAGTTCCACGATACGCGCGGTGGGCCGTCCGGCCCATTCAGAGTGCAAGTCTTCGCTCATCTCCACGCCATAGCCGTTTAAGGCGCGATTCCAGGCCTGCAAATGAAGCGGCATGGAATCGGCGATCGTGCCGTCGCAATCAAATAAA
>CAZVOP010000014.1:0-54560 GCA_964628445.1 uncultured Pseudobdellovibrionaceae bacterium
CATATTGAAAATCGCCGGACGGTGAACGCCGTCGGCGACCTTGTGAAGTTTGCGATAGGTTTTTACCCGTTCGAATTCGGAGTGAAGATTAAAAAGAGCGTCGACGTCGCGGCGGTGCTTGTGCATTAAAATACGTGCGAGCGGTTTAGCGAAGCCGATTTGGTAAAGAAAGCGTTCAAGACAGCCGGTGCGAAATTGGCGGTCGAACTCTTTAAGCGCGGGATGGCGGGTAAAGCTCTTCCAAGCCTTACGCGAACCGCTCTGCGCGAAGTCCACCAGTTGCACGAAGGTTTGCAGGATCTCGCGTGCCTTTTGTCTTTGTTCGTTAAGGTTAGTCGACATGCGTTCGATGTCGTCGTAACGATACTGATCGTGGCGCAAGCCGAACTGGCGCACACTTCCGTAGTCGATGATGCCGGCGTCGGCCAAAACGTTGTCGCCGTCCCAATCCAACCAAGCAAAAATATAATCGCGATCGAGTTTGGCGACGAAGTTGGCGAAGGATTTTGTCAGAAAAGGCAAAATTTTCGCGTAACGGTCTTTGTCGTCCGTCTTGATGTCCCAGGATTTATTCGCAAACTGGCGATCGATAAAGTAATCGAGACCCCGCCGAAGCGGTTCAACTTTGCCTTGCTTCAAATACAAAAATAAATGCGCCGGGCGGATTAAGTTTTGCGCGGCTCTTACCCCGATGCCGACGCCTTTTCCTAAATCGATGATCGCAAGAACGCGTTCGGTGGGAATATCATTGCGGTGAAAAATTTCGGCCAAGATCGCGGCGCCGAACAGCTCGTCGATTTCAGCCATGCCGCAGCCGTAACCGTGATCGTTATTGCCGGACTTCAACGGTTGACCGGCTTGAACGCTGCCCGGAGCAAGCGCGGTTACGCCGGTTCCGCGGCTGGAGACATCCCAAATTTTTCCGCTCTTCGAGAGAACGGTGCCGTTCCAAATCGCGCGGCCGTCACCGCTGGTGCGCCCCGTTTTATCGTTGTGCTGCAATTGCAGATAACGAGTGGCCATGTACTTCTTTTCTTTGATCATCGTCGGTGAGTAACGAACGCCGTGTTGCTGATCGTACTCGTTGATGATGCGCAAACAAAAGGTGTCGAGGATTTTGTCGGTGAGTTTTTTGTTGAGTTCGCTGGAGTGATCCTGCGGAATCAATCCCATCTCTTTCGCCAATTCGAAATTGAAGTAAGAAACTTTGCCGTTATTGAGTTTGCGCGCGGAGTATTTGATCATCCCTTCGGGGACGCGTTCGCTCCACGGATGGTCACCATCCAGTTGTTCGAAGGCATTGTAATCTTCTTCCGCGGTCCGTTGCTTGACGCGGAAGTTTTTGGCGCGTGCGGCTTTCATAACTATTGATATTTTATCGGAGTATTCGGTCTTTGACTAAAATGATACGGGCTTAGAACCGGACTAAGGTAAAGCCGCCCATGCTCGAGGAGAAGTTCGTCACTTGCCCCTGATAGATGCGGGCGGCGCAGAGTTGGATTTGGTCTTCGTAGACGTAAAAGCGCAAATCGAATTTCCAATTTTCCAATACACTGCGCGGATCGTCGATCGGCATGCGCTGGGCCGCCTGGTAGCGCTGAATAAGAATATCTTCCTGCATAAGACGCTCGAAAACTTTGCGCGACACGCTTTCGCCCCGGTAGACCGATTTGCCGCCATGCGAGCGCTTAGGCTTGAAGAACAATTGCTTGCGCTGATGCCAAATTTCTTCCGGCGAGGCGAATGAGCTTTTATCGAACGTGGGGATAGTCACGCGGGTGATCGCGGCCTTTTCTTCTTCCGTCGCTCGCGCTTGGTCCAGGAATGCGGAATCGCCAAACTGAATGAGCCGCTCTTTATCTCCCAGCAGCCAGTATTCGCGTGGGTTGGGCGAGATGCAGGCCAAATCGCGGATATAACCTTCACGCAGCGAAACATGAGCGGGATCCTCAAAATAAAAGTCAGTGGTCCGGTTATAAACGAAATCAACTGACTCGCCCGAGGCGGTTTTCAAATGTGAACCATCAAGCAAAAAATCTTTGCTCTCACACAATTCGGCCCGCCAGCCGAGCCGTGCAAACCAATCTCGGTACATTAGGAACTCGGCGTACATTTTTTGCTGCGGAATATCTTCGTCGGAAATCGCGACGAGGGGATGGGTTGAGGATTTGCCCCAAAGCTTCAGCTCATTCTCAAAAGAACCTTTCAGGCGCCGTAGCGGCTCGTAGTTTGAGGGCTCAATCCCCAAATGAGTCATCTCCATTAGGCTTGCGATTAAAAAACCGGAGGCGTTCGTATTGACCTCGACCAAGAAGCAATCGCCGGCTTCATTGGTGTGAAAATCGTAAGCCATCAGCACGGAGTGATGATTCCCCGGATGATTGGAAATGCCGGGGATCGTTTCCAACTGGGAGCGGTATTCAGGCTGGCGCGAGACCTGATAAAGGGCCTTGATCGCTTCGGAAGCGTTCTTCAAGGCGGCCTTCGGCAGGTTTAACTCCAGCGGCGAAACCAAATATTCCCAGCCAATCCGGTCGATTTGATTTAACGACGGAAAAAGCGCCAGGGCATTGTGTTGAAGCTTTTTGTAGAACTGATGGTACGACATTTAAATGGCCGCCTTCGCCATGGGCTGTGGCGGCCGATTCCAAACTTATTTGGTCGCTACGAATTTTTCGCCTTTTTTCCAGCCCGCTCCGCAGAGTTCGCCGGTTTTCAAGGCGCTCAGCACGCGCAAAATTTCTTTGGTGTCACGGCCCACATTTGTGTTGTGGATGCCCATGTACTGGATGCGGCCTTCGGGATCGATGATGAACGTGCCGCGGGTCGCGATGCCTTTATCTTCCAGCAAAACGCCGTAGTCGCGCGACAAGCGCTTGGTGACGTCGCCGATCAGCGGGTAACCGAGATCGCCCAAATCGTCTTTGATCCAACGACGGTGCGAGTGCACGCTGTCGATGCTCACGCCCAAAACTTCGGCGCCTTCGGCTTTGAAATCTTTGAGGGCGTCGCGGAACTGGGTGATTTCGGTCGGGCAGACGAAAGTGAAATCCAAGGGATAAAAGAACATCACGACAAACTTGCCTTTGTAATCGGCAAGATTGATCTCTTTAAAATCGCCGCCATCAACAACTGCGGGTGCTACAAACTGCGGAGCGGGTTGACCAATCATCGGCATTTTAGAACTCCTTCGGAATTGAATTAACTGGAGCCTAGAATTGCCATACTCTACGGGACAGGTCAAAGGAGAGCGGTCCATGAAGATCATCACTTGGAATGTGAACGGCATTCGCGCAGTGGCGCAAAAGGGCCTATGGGAATTTCTCGCGCAACAAAAGCCCGATATTTTGTGTCTGCAAGAAACCAAAGCTCATCCGGATCAGCTGGAGGAAGCGTTCACCGCTCCACAGGGATGGCAGACGTTTTGGTCCGCGGCGCAACGCCCCGGATATTCCGGTACGGCGACTTTTACTCGTCAGGCGCCCGAGACAGTCACCTACGGTTTTGGAATACCCAAGTTTGACGCAGAAGGCCGCATGGTGGTGACGAAGTTCGAAAAATTCTCTCTCTACAATGTTTATTTCCCCAACGGCGGTTCAGGTCTTGAGCGTCACCAGTTCAAACAAGAATTTCTCAAGCGTTTCGGTCAACATTTACTGAAAAAAGCCAAAGGCGGTGAGAACATTATCGTGGTGGGCGACTACAACGTCGCCTATATGGACGCGGATGTTTTTAATCCCAAAGAGTTGGCGAGTGAAAGCGGGTTCTTGCCGGAAGAACGGCAGTGGATGAAGAACTTTTTGGCGGCGGGCTTTGTCGATGGCTTCCGGCACTTTCATCCGGATCAGACGAAGGCTTACACCTGGTGGTCGTATCTACAGAATGCGCGGCAAAAGAATTTGGGTTGGCGGATCGATCATATTTGCGTGTCGAAAAGTCTTGAGAACAAACTGCGCAAAGTGGAAATCCTTGGCGCTCAAGAGGGCAGCGATCATTGCCCGGTGATGGCGGAGATAGATTTGTGAGATGGATTTGGCTTCTTTTCTTGTTGAGCTTCAACGTGCACGCCGCCGACCCGGTGTGCGCGAAGGGAGCCATCACGCTCAGAAAGGCACCAGGTACAAATCAGCCGATTTCATGGAGGGCCGCGAAGTACATGCCGTTCATGCGGCAAGCCGAGCGCAAATCGGGTTGGGTGAGAGTCGAAGATTTGGAGGGCGAATCGCATTGGGCCAAGCCCAGCGATCTCACCAATAGATTCCGCTGCGTGGTGGTCAAAACAAATGTCGCGGTTTTGCGTAAAGAGCCTTCGACTAGTGCGCCCCCGGTGGATTTAAAAACGGTCGATCGTTACACGCCGTTAAAGCGTCTGGGCAACGACCGCGAATGGATGCAGGTCGAAGACGAAACCGGCCGCACCGCTTGGATTCACGAATCGCAAGTGTGGAAGCCGGTTAACGTGCAGTCGATCTCGTTCTAACTCTTTTTGACGCACCGGTTTACTGATACAGAAGTGCCAGAGGAAAGCGCTAAAGAAGTGGTGCGCCATTTACTGTTTTTGTGTCTTATTCTGAGACGTTAGCTCAGTAATTTTTGGAGTTTCTACAGGCCATGCCGTAGACTATCTCGGTCCTAAGTTCGCCTGCACTCATCACGACTTACGTCGCAGCGCAAAGGGAAATGTAAGATGCTTTAAGAAAGTTGCTTGCAAAAAGGTGAGGGATAATGTGTAAATAGTTCAGTTCCAAATTGGCACCTGTTACAAGGAAAGCCGAAGCGGAGCAGAGACTGAAAGACGACTGAGTAAGACAGACAAAAGTTTCCGGGGGGGAATATACATGTCAGGCCTATCGCGCGATCTGATTGAGAAATGTAAATCTAAGCTTATCCATGCGAAGACTGAGATTTTGAACCGGGTGCGCGAATCGCGTACGGATCTTTACAATAGTGAAGATTCCAAAGGTGGAGATGAAGGCGATCAAACCCTTCGTGCCCTTGCCGAGGCCGAGTTCCTCAGCATGCATGAGCGTCTGCGCAAACAGCTTATGGAAATTGAAGGCGCCTTGGGCCGCATCGAAAAGGGCCTCTACGGAGTTTGCGAAGAAACTGAAGAGATGATTGAGCCCGAAAGGCTGCTCGCCATCCCGTGGACCCGCCTCAGCATCGAAGGTGCGGAAATTCGCGAATCCATCGGCAAAAAGTACGCTCGCTAAGGTACGGCCTTCCCGATCGGGAACGGCGTACCTAAAATGCTTGGCCGGCCTTGGGCTGGCTGAGCACCGTCCAACCGCACATCTTATATAAGAGCCTCGCGCCCACGTTTCCATCCCATTCGTCATTTTCATCCGGGCTTTGCGCCACTTCGTTCAAGTCAAAACCGACGATCCGCCGCCCGCTGTGCACCAGCGCGCTGAGCAAGTAGTTCGCTTGGTCGAAACTTAAGCCTCCTGGAACAGGGGTTCCGGTGCTGGGGCAATACTCGGGACTTAAGCCGTCGATGTCGAAGCTGACATACACTTGTTGGGGCAAAATATTAACGATGTCGGCGCAGGTGTCTTTCCATGTCTTGCCTTCGAATTGATCGCGCTTGAGGTAGAGATCGAAGAAGGTCTCGATGTCTTGGCGTTCACGGATCAGGGCGAATTCCTCGTTGCTGAAATCGCGGATCGCGACCTGCACCAGTTTTTCGGGCCTCCACTTGGCGCTCATCACATTGTGCATGATCGAGGCGTGACTGCGCTCGAAGCCTTGATAGCGCACTCTTAGATCGGCATGGGCGTCGATGTGAAGCACGCCGATTTTTCCGTGATAAGTTTCCGAGACGGCGCGGATATTTCCTTCGGGACAAGAGTGATCGCCGCCAAGGACCGCGGGGATCTGGCCGCGCTTGAGTGCCGTCATGCTTTGCGCGTAAACCCAGTCGGTCATTTTGGCGCAACCGGCGTTGATCTCATCCAGCGTGGACTTCATCGCCGCCGAAGGCTCGGGATTTTCTTCAAGATGTTCACGCAGTTTGAGTGCCTTGGCCTTCAGCTTGTCGTTGAGTTGCAGAAGGTCATCGGGAATTTCAAGTAAGTGATAGCCCTGCTCGTAGGAAGTTTTCAGCTCAAGATCGAAAAGATCGATTTGCGGTGATGCTTTCCAGACACAAAGCGGACCCCGCGATGTGCCGCTTCCATAAGAAGTCGTGACCTCCCACGGCACGGGGATAATCACAACCTTTGCGCTTTCGAGTCGAGTCGGAATGCCGAACAGTCCGACTGTGTGTGATGCGGTACCGCTGGGATCGTAGTTCGACATGAAAGACTCCTTGGGCGAAAAGCCTTGAGCAAATTGCGTCTTGATAAATTAGACGACTTGTATAAATTGGTGAACCTGAAGCGCACTATTGTAATGCGCAGCAAAACGCAATTCGTCTCAAAGAGGGGTTTATGATTCGCTTGACGCTCATGTTGCTCTCGCTCGCCACCATGGCCTTGACGGTCACCGCAAACGCGGCCATTCCACCGATGAAAATCACTCCGCTCGGCAAGCCCGACGCCGCAGTCAAGGGTACACTCACCCGTAACGTCAGCGGTGAGCCTGAAAAAATGAGCCCGATGAACAGCCAAGACGGTTACTCACGCGACATTTATGACTACGCGATGGAAGGTTTGCTGATTCAAAACCCCGAAACGATGAAGTTTGAACCGTCGCTTGCGGAAAAATACGAAATTTCGAAAGACAATCTCACCTATACATTCTGGCTCGATAAAAGCGCGCGGTGGTCGGACGGAAAACCGGTGACCAGCGCCGACGTGAAGTTCTCGATCGAGGCCGTCAAGGATCCCAAATATCAAGCCTCAAGCCGTATGCCTTACTTTGAAGATGTGGAGTCGGTTGAAACGCCGGATGAACACACGGTCAAAATCAAAATGAAGAAGAAGTACTTCAAGAATTTGGAAGTGATCGGCACCAAGGGCTTCAATCCGATTTTGCCGAAAGCTTATTACGAAGATCCCAAGCACAAATTCCCGCAAGCGGCGATCATGGGCTCGGGCCCGTACACGGTTGAAACTTACAACCGCGGCAAGAACATCATGTTGGTGCGCAACCCGAATTACTGGGGAAAAGATAAGCCGGGCATGAATGCTTTCGGCAAATTTGAGCGCGTGAACTTCCGCTTCATCAAAGAAGAGAATCTTGAGATGGAGATGATGAAAAAAGGCGATCTCGATTACATGGAGCCGGTACGCGCCGAGAGTTTCGAGAAAAAGGCCGTCGGCGAACCGTTCGGCACCACCGTCAAAAAAATGCAGGTGGAAAACAGCCGTCCTAAAAACTACGGCTTTATCGGCTGGAATTTTAAAAACCCGATCTTCAAAGAAAAAGACGCTCGCTTAGCGCTTTCGCACCTCTTTAACCGCGAAACTTTGATCCAAAAATTCATGTACAACAAAGTGGTCATGGGCAAAGGGCCGGTCTATTACAAGAGCGACTTCATGCCGCCCGAAGTGAAGGCGATCGAATTCAGCCCGGCGAAAGCAAAAGCCTTGCTCGCGAAGAGCGGCTGGGCCGACAAAGACAAAAACGGAATTTTAGAGAAGACCATCGATGGGCAAACTAAAGAATTCCGTTTCTCGCTTCTTCTTCCCAACCGCGATGTCGAAAAATACTTCACGCTTTACAAAGAAGATCTGAAAAAAGCCGGCATCGATATGGAAATCAAGATCATCGAGTGGAGCACTTTCACCAAGCTTCTTGAAGAACAGAAGTTTGATGCCGTGACTCTTTCGTGGGGCGGCGGAAGCCCGGAAGACGATCTGAAACAGATCTGGCACTCGGATGCCGCGCGCGGCGGCGGTTCGAACTTCATTTCCTATTCGAATCCGGAAGTGGACAAGGCGATCGACAGCGCCCGCCAAGAGATGGACGCTTCGAAACGTAAAGGTTTATGGCGCAAGGCCGTCAAGCTGATCGCCGAAGATGCTCCTTACACGTATTTATTCAATCCGAAGTACGACTTGTTCTTGTTGAACGCCAAAGTCGGCTACGACAAACCGACATACAAGTATGACTTCAGCACTCACTACTGGTATTCGCTGCAGTAATGCTTAAGTATTCGCTCCAACGTTTGTTCTGGATGCTCCCGACGCTGTTTGGTATCAGCGTCGTGTGCTTCGTCGTCATTAACTTGGCGCCAGGCGGCCCGGTGGAGCAGGCTTTAAGTAAGATGCGCTTCAGCGCCGGCATGGGGAGCGGCGGCAGCAGTGCCGGCATGGGTGTTTCCAACGAAGTTTTGGAAGCGATCAAAAAGCAATACGGATTCGATAAGCCCGCGCATGTTCGTTACTTCATTTGGTTGAAGAATATCGTCACGCTCGATTTCGGCGAGAGCTTCACTTATCAGAGGCCGGTGATCGAAGTGATCGCCGAAAAGTTGCCGATCTCACTTCAGTTCGGCGTGATCTCTCTCATTTTAATTTACATGATCAGTATCCCGCTGGGGATTTCCAAGGCGGTGCGCGACGGCGGGCAGTTTGATTTGTGGTCGAGCGTGGCTTTGATGGTCGCGTACTCGGTGCCGCCGTTAATCTTGGGTATTCTTATGCGCGTTTATTTGGCGGGCGGGGCCTTTCTCGATATTTTTCCGCTCGGCGATCTTTATTCCGACAATTACATGACCCTGACTCTTTGGGGAAAAGTCATGGATCGCGCTCATCACTTCGTTTTGCCGTTGATCTGTTATGTGGTGAATGGATTTACCGTTTTGGCCTTTTTGATGAAGAACTCGTTGCTTGAGGAAATTCGTTTGGACTATGTGCGTACGGCGCGCGCCAAAGGGCTTGATGAGCACACGGTGATTTACAAACATGCTTTACGTAATGCTTTGATTCCGATTTTGACCGGGCTGGGCAGCTTCCTTACGGTTTTCTTCGCCGGCTCCATCATTATCGAGCAGGTTTTTAATATCGACGGAATGGGACTGCTTTCCTATAAGTCCATTCTCTCGCGCGATTACAACGTGATCATGGCGTTGATTTTTATTCAGGCGGTTTTGGCGATGATCGGCCGGCTGATTTCCGACGTGACCTATGTGCTTGTCGATCCAAGGATTGATTTTCAATGATTGAACGCTGGGTAAAAAACGAACTGACACTCAAACGCATCAACCGCTTTTACAGCATTAAGCGCGCGGTTTGGTCGCTGTATCTTATTTTGTTTTTGATCTTTATCAGCATCACGGCCGAGGTTTGGTCGAACAACAAACCATTGGTCATGAAATATAACGATGCGATTTATTTTCCCGTTCTCAAAACGTATTACCCGACTATTTTCGGGCAAGACGGATTTCTGACGAATTATCGCGAGCTCAACTTGAAGGAGAACGGAAATTGGGCGATCTGGCCTGTCGTTCCCTGGAATGCCTTTGAGTCGAACGAGTCGCTGGCCACATATCCCGCGCCTCCGACCAAAGACAATCTGCTCGGCACGGATGATCGCGGACGCGATGTTTTGTCGCGGCTGATTTACGGGTTTCGCTACAGCATGGGCTTTGCGCTCGCGGTTTGGTTTTTCTCGTTCTTCGTCGGCACGATCGGCGGCGCCGTCATGGGCTACTGGGGCGGGAAGACCGACATGATCGGGCAGCGGTTTGTCGAAGTGTTCGACGCGCTTCCGTACTTATTGATGCTGTTGACCTTGATTGCGTTTTTAGGGGCCACGATGTGGCTGCTGATTATTTTCTCGGTATTGATCGGCTGGATGCGAATTTCAACCTACATGCGCGCCGAATTCTTGCGCCTGCGCAAACGTGATTTTGTCGAAAGCGCCCGTGCCCAGGGTGTCGGCACGTTTCGCATTTTGTTCCGCCATATTTTGCCCAACGGCTTAAGCCCGCTGATTACTTTTTCGCCGACCGAGATCGCCGCCAATATTTACACTTTGGCGATTCTCGATTACCTCGGCATGGGTCTTCCCCCGCCGACTCCCAGCTGGGGTGAATTGCTGCAGCAAGCGCAGAATTACTTCACCATCGCTTGGTGGCTTGCGGTTTATCCGTCACTAGCCATGATTATTTCGCTGACCGCGCTCACCTTTATCGGTGAGGGGATTCGCGAAGCCTACGATCCGCGCAAAAGCCTCTCGGTATAAATCTTGCGGCCTTAGGGCCTCAGGTGAGTCATATCGTTGGAGGTAATTCTTATGACTAAATTGCGGGTGTTTATTGAACGTGGCCGCCGTATTTTTCATGGTGGAAAGCTCGCGCTGACGGCAATGCTGGTGATGTCGGGCTTCGCCATTCAGGTGCAAGCGGAGCCGGATCCGGCATTGGAGTATTTGTACTTAATGGCACAACAAGGTCAATCGACCGAGATCCCGCCGCTGGATAGGCCTGAGAATCCGCCTCCGCCGAATCTTCCCCCGCAGCCGATCGATCGCCGTGGTGGTGGGGCCGCCTCCGGCAATCCAACGGCACCGCCGCCTCCTCCTCCGCAACCTTCCGCCCCTCCGCCGCCGCGTCTCTCGCGCTAGTGGAACAGATCTTGCGATCGAATTGAAGAATCGATTCAAATCCGCGGAGTTCTATATTATGCCGAATCTTTGGCGAATATTTGAACGCTGCGGTCGAATTTTTCACGGTCGGAGGATCTTGTGCGGATATGGTTAACGGTGTTGGGGCTTGCTCTGGGATTTTCCGCTCACGCGCAAGTGACTCTGCAGGATTTCAATTGGGGAGCCGATGCCCGCTTTAACGTGAAAATTGTGCAGGGCAATCAATTGGTCACCCTGCGCGGTGAATTGCGCGATAACTCAAAAATCCAAATCAAAAAAGATTTGATGACGGTCGATATCCGGCATTATCAGCAGGGTTTTTTGCTCCTTGCGGTTTCATTGGAGAACGAAGAGCTCGCTTATGTTTTTTTGATCGAGGGTTTTGCCAGCCCGTTCACCGTTATGAATTCACGCCCCATTCGCGCACGCAAATTGAATGTGATGGCCGAACTTGAAGGCGAGATCGATGCTTTTAAAAAGGTGAGTGGCTTTGATGTGGCTCAAGCCATGCGCAAAATGGCTGAATACTTCGCACAAAATCCAACTAAGAAAATTAACGATCTTTACGATGCGCTCGAACGTGATGAGGCTTTCGTTAAAATTTTAGCCAAGCCCAAAAACACCGCCGGCACCAACGATCAAGGCGTGAGCCAGCCGGCGATGCCGCCAAAGGTGGCGCAAGGTGCCGCACCCGTCAGAGGGCCGGGTGAACCGCTGGACTTGAACGCGCGTCCCAGCGATCCCCCTCCGGGAATGGATGACGATGACCAAGATCCGTGGGTGCGTCAGCAAAGAGCGCGCACCGCTGCGGACGCTCGCCGTCAGCGCGAGCTTATGCGCCAGCGCCAACAACAGCAGGTTGATGCTTACGGGCGTCCCCTTTACCCGGATTATCCTCAAGATGGTTCGCGCGGCTATTACGGAAATCGCCGTCCGCCGCCGCAAGGACAAATGCAATACGACCCGTCAACCGGCGGTTATTACCGGCGACCGATTCAGCAGCCGCAACGCCCGTATTACGACGGCTATAATCAGCCGCCGCGGCCGCCTGGACAGATTCCCGGCGGCTGGGGATTTTAGTTTTTGAGTTGGGGATCACCTTCGGCAATGAGGGTGATTACATTCCCATGACGTAGGCGAAGACTAAGGGCGCGACGATCGAGGCGTCGCTCTCGATGATGTAGCGGCCCGAATTCTTATCCAGTTTGCCCCACGAGATTTTCTCATTCGGCACGGCGCCTGAATAAGAGCCGTACGAAGTTGTCGAGTCGCTGATTTGGCAGAAGTACGACCATTTCATCGTCGGGCGCTCCATATCTTGCTCAAGCATGGGCACCACACAGATCGGGAAGTCGCCGGCAATACCGCCGCCGACCTGGAAGAAGCCGATGCCTTGTTTGCTTTCGGTCTTCATATACCAGTTAGCCAGCTCGACCATGTAATCGGGGCCGAGCTTCAGGCAATCGCGTTTGATTTTTCCTTGTAGCATGCGGCCGGCAAAGATGTTTCCGAGTGTTGAGTCTTCCCAGCCGGGCACGATGATCGGCAGATTCTTTTGCGCGGCCGCGAGCAGCCACGAATTTTTGGGATCGATCTGGTAGGACTTCTCAAGCTCACCAGCCAATAGGATTTGATAAAAGTATTCGTGGGGGAAGTAGGACTCTCCTTTTTTGGAGGCATCTTCCCAGCGGGCGAGGACGTGCTTTTCGATTTTACGAATAGCCTGTTCTTCGGGGATGCAGGTGTCCGTCACACGGTTCAAATGCTTTTCGAGCAGCGCCATTTCTTGATCGACTGAGAGTTCGCGCCAATTGGGGATGCGCACGTAATCTTCGTGAGCGACGAGATTGAAAACGTCTTCTTCCAGATTGGCGCCGGTGCATGAGATCGCATGGATTTTATCTTGGCGGATCATCTCGGCTAACGAAATACCGAGTTCGGCCGAACTCATCGCGCCGGCCAGGGTGACAAGCATCTTGCCGCCCTTATCTACGTGCTGTTTGTAAGCTTCAGCGGCTTCCTTCAGGGATGCCGCGTTGAAGTGGAGATAATTCCGATTGATGAACTGAGTGATCGGTCCCGTTGTTGCTTGCGCCATTGTTAAGCTCCTTTTTCACTTGCGGTTGAAAGGGCATTGCCGTGTCTTCCGTCAAGTAAGTGTAACTCGAAAGTCCGCGCTCATAATGTTCGAGCAACAAACGGGCTTCCGAGCGTGAAATCGTTCCTTTTAAAATACTGGTTTCCGTAGCTTTGCGGACGCGCTCCAAAAGATCGGCGCGAGAGTATTCGACATAGGCGAGAACTTCCTTGATGTCGTCGCCTTCAACCACGTGATCGATGTGGTAGCCGGTTTCGGTCAAAGAGATATGCACGGCATCGGTGTCGCCGAACAAGTTGTGAAGGTCGCCAAGAATTTCTTGATAAGCGCCGGTAAGGAATGCCGCCAAGTAATAAGGTTGGCCGGCCTCGAGCGTGTGCACCTCGAGATATTTCTGTTCGCCGCCGGTTTCGGTATCGATGAAATTGGTGATGTTGCCGTCGGAATCGCAAGTGATGTCGACCAGCACGGCGCGGCGGTCAGGACGCTCGTTCAAGCGGTGAATCGGCATAATCGGGAAGAGTTGGTCCAAGGCCCACGAATCGGGCAGCGATTGGAACACCGAGAAATTGCAGAAATAGGAATCCGACAATTCTTGCTCGAGAGCGTACTTGATGTCGTCGAGTTCGGGGTTTCCTTTGGCGAGACCGACGATTTTGGTCGCGATCGCGCGGAACAGATCTTCGGCCTTCGCGCGTTGCTCTAAATTCAACACGCCGTAAGTGAAGAGCTGAAGCGTGTCGCGCTTTTTCTCGATCAAATCGTTGTAGTACTCGTTGATATTGTCTTTGGTGAGTGAGCGGTAAATATCCCAAAGATCCTGTACCAGGCGCGACTCTTTGTCGGCGGTGGCAAGCGCGTAATCTTTGAGGGTGACTTCATTGGTGCCCAAAACATCAAAAACCAATGCCGTTGAGTGCGCGACCAGTGCGCGACCGCTTTCCGAAATGATGTCAGGGTGCGGGATTTTCTTTTCATCGCAGATCGACTGCAAAACCGCGACGATGTCGTTGGCGTATTCTTGTTCACTGTAGTTGGTCGACGAATCGGATTTCCCCGAGCCGTCGTAATCCACGCCAAGACCGCCGCCCACGTCGATGTACTTAAGGTTGGCGCCCATGGCGTAAATCTCGGTAAAGAATCGCGCCCCTTCCTTGATCGCGGCTTTAATGGCCTGGATCGAGGGAATTTGCGAGCCGATATGGAAGTGAACGAGTTGCAAGCAGTCGAGCATGTTCTCGCCGCGCAAAACTTCCACTCCACGCACGATCTCGGACGGAGTCAGGCCGAATTTGGATTTTGCGCCCGAGGTTTCCGACCAGCGTCCGCTTCCGGGAGTATTCAATTTCGCGCGAAAGCCGATGTTGGGGCGGATGTTCAAACGCTTCGAGGCGTTGATGATCATTTGCAGTTCGGAAAAGCGGTCGACCACGATGATGGTGGTGCGGCCGAGCTTTTGCGAGATCAAAGCCATCTCGATGTATTCTTGGTCTTTGAAGCCGTTGCAGATGATCAGCGCGTTCGGGGTATCCATTTGCGCGAGCGAAATCAAGAGTTCGGGCTTGCTGCCGGCTTCCAAACCGAAGCGGTGAAATTGGCCGAACTCGAGGATCTCTTCGACGAGATGTTTTTGTTGATTCACTTTGATCGGATAAACGCCGCTGTAAACGCCGTTGTATTTAGCTTCTTCGATCGCGCGGGCAAAGCAGCCGGCGAGGAGTTCGATGCGCGCTTTAATGATATCCGGAAAACGTAGAAGGATCGGCATACGAATGCCGCGCTCTTGTAAATCCTGAACTAGGTTATAAAGATCGAGGCCCGGACCGGTGGTACCGGCCGGCTTCACTTCCACTCGCCCTTCTTCATTGATGCGGAAGAAGTTAGCGCCCCAATAATTGATCCCGTAGAGATCGGCGGATTTTCGGGTATTCCATTCGTTCATTAAACTCGAGACCTCACTACTTAATTATGATGTTCAGAATCTTACCGGGTTTATAGATGATCTTTGCAACATTTTTTCCGTCTAGCGCATTTTTCACGGAATTTAACCCGCGTGCTAAAACCATCGCCTCTTCCTCAGTCGCATTTACACGGATCTCAATGGTCCCGCGGACTTTGCCGAGCACCTGCACGGCCATCGTCACGACATCCTCGGCGATAAGGCTCGGGTCAAAAGCCGGCCAGGGCGCAACCGCCACTAAGCCTTCTCCGCCAAGGCGCGACCACAATTCTTCGGAAATGTGTGGCGCAAGCGGTGCTAAAAGTTGGACAAGAGGCGCAAGAACCGCTCTGGGACGGATCCCCAGGGAGTAGATTTCGTTCACCAGAATCATCATGGCGCTGATCGCCGTGTTGAAGTTTAGATTTTCGAGGTCCGTTCCGACCTTACTGATGGTTTTATGCAACAGCTTATTGAGCGATTCCGGAACGGGCTCTTCGCTCAGAGTTTGATTTGATCCGTCATCGTTGGCGACTAAGCGCCATACTCGCTCTAAGAAGCGCCGTACTCCTGCAATGCCATGAGTGTCCCACGGCTTGTCTTTGTCGAACGGTCCCAAAAAACTAATGTACATGCGGGTGGCGTCGGCGCCGTAAGCTTCGCGCACATCGTCAGGGTTTATGACATTGCCGCGCGATTTGGACATGCGCTGTCCGTCGGGCCCGGCAATCACACCTTGGTGCGCTAATTTTTTGATCGGCTCGTCGACGGAGACGAGGCCTGCGTCGAACAAAACCTTTTGCCAGAAGCGGGCGTACAGCAGATGGCCGACCGTGTGTTCGGTGCCGCCGACATACAAATCAACGGGCATCCAATATTTCTGTTTTTCTAAGGCCGCGAATTCTTTGTCGTTGTGCGGATCCGTGTAGCGAAGGAAATACCAGCTGGATCCGGCCGAGCCGGGCATCGTGTCGGTTTCGCGCCGGCCGCGTTCGCCGGAAGCACTTTGGTATTCGACAAAGTCCTTCACCCGCGCCAGCGGCGGTTCGCCTTTTTCGGTCGGTTCGTAGTCGGCAACTTGCGGCAAAGAAACGGGGAGTTCATTCATAGGGACGCCTTGCGTTCCCGATTTCTCTAAATGCACGATGGGAAACGGTTCACCCCAATAACGCTGGCGCGAAAACAGCCAGTCGCGCAGCTTGTATTGAACTTGGCGGGCGCCGAGCCCGGACTCTTCAAGCTTGGAGATCATTTTTTGAATGGCGTCGTTTTTCGAGAGGCCGTTTAAGAAATCCGAATTGACGAGTAAACCATCGCCTTCAAAAGGCAAATCGGAGTCGCTGGCCAAAACTCGGATGACGGGAAGATTGAACTTCTGCGCAAACTCAAAATCCCTCACGTCGTGGCCGGGCACAGCCATAATGGCGCCCGTACCATAATCCATCAGCACATAGTCGGCGATCCAAATGGGAATTTTTTTAGAAGGATCAATAGGATTGAGTGCATAGGCACCGGTGAAGACGCCGGTCTTGACCGTATCCGCTTTGCGATCGACTTCACTCTTTTTCGAAGAGATTTCCACGTACTTTTCAACATCCGGCTTTTGCACAGGTGTCGTGATGAGCTTCACAAATGGATGTTCTGGGGCGAGAACCATGAAGGTCGCCCCGAACAAGGTGTCGGGACGGGTGGTGAAGATCTCGAGTTTTTCGCTTTGGCCTTCGACACTGAAGTAAACCCGAGCGCCCTCGGATTTACCGATCCAGTTGCGTTGGCCCTCTTTGGTTCGCTCCGGCCAGTCGATGCGGTCGAGCCCCTCGAGCAGCTTCTCGGCGTAATCGGTGATCTTGAGCATCCACTGTTTCATCGGTACGCGCACGACAGGGTGGCCGCCGCGCTCGGATTTGCCGTCGACGACTTCTTCGTTGGCCAAGACGGTGCGCAAGGCAGGACACCAGTTCACCGGCACTTCTTTTTGGTAAGCCAGGCCCTTTTCAAACAGTTTGAGGAAAATAAACTGCGTCCATTTGTAGTATTGGGGCTCGCAGGTCGAAATCTCGCGCTCCCAATCGAAGCTGTAGCCGAACGACTTCAGTTGGCGGCGAAAGTTTTCGATGGCTTTTTTGGTGGTCTCGGCCGGGTGAATACCGGTTTGAATCGCATACTGTTCGGCCGGAAGACCGAAGGCATCGTAGCCCATTGGGTGCAAAACTTGAAAACCGCGCGCACGCTTAAAGCGCGAGACGATATCGGTCGGCGTGTACGACGCCAAATGACCCACATGGAGACCCGCGCCCGACGGATAAGGGAACATGTCCAGCGCGTAATATTTCGGCTTTGAGGGTTGTTCAACCGCTTTGAAGCATCCGGATTTCTCCCATGCTTGCTGCCACTTTTTGTCGATCTCATTATGGGGGTAAGACATTGAAAAAATAAATATCGACGGCGCTGCTCAGAGTCAACAAATTGACTTAAATTTGCGTCTAGGATGAGGTCGCCAGATGAAGAACATCAACCTTCTCGGCTCCATCGCTCTCTACCTTGCTGCCGTCGTCGTGACCGTTTTCGTTTTTGGCCAAAAGAAAGGACCACCTTCCATGTTTAAACCCGCCCCGAAAATTTCGCACAAGCATGAACTCTTCGGCGATGTGCGCGAGGACGATTACTTCTGGATGCGCGAACGCGACACCGCTCCCGTGCTTGAGTTTCTGCGCCAAGAAAACAAGCGCACCGCCGAAGCCCTGCACGAGGTGGAACCCCTGCAAAAGAAGCTTTATCGGGAAATGCGCTCACGCATCAAAGAAGACGACTCGAGTGTTCCGCAGTTTCACGACGGATATTTCTATTACTCCCGCTACAACGTCGGCCAAGAGTATCCGCTTCACTGTCGCCGAAAGGGCACCATGGAAGCCACTGAGGAGGTGATCCTGGATGAGAACGAAATGGCCAAGGGCCACGAGTATTTTGAGGTGGCCGCCGTTGAGGTGTCGCCGGATCAGCGCTATTTGGCTTTCGCCGTCGATTACGTCGGTCGCCGTATTTATCAGATTCAAGTCAAAGACCTGCAAACCGGCGTTCTGATGCCGGACAAAATCGAACAGGCGACTCCGTCGCTGGCCTGGGCCAAGGACAATAAAACATTGTTCTTCGTGCGCCAGGATCTAGAGACTTTGCGCGCCCATCAGCTTTTTCGCTATGAACTCGGCACCAAGACTGAGCCCGAGCTGATTTACGAGGAAAAAGACACCACGTACAATATCGGCTGCGGCATCAGCAAAACCGGCAATTACGTATGGTTGGTTATCGAAAAGCGCGACTCTTCGGAATGGCGCATGCTGGACGCCTCCACGCCTAAAGGCGCCTTTAAGGTTTTTCTTCCGCGCGAGCAAAACCACGAGTATAGCGTCGCCGACGGCGGTGACCGTTTTTACATTCTCACCAACTGGCAGGCCAAAAATTTTCGCGTGATGGAAGCGCCTTTGAGCGCAAAAAATAAAACCGAGTGGAAGGAAGTGATTCCCGCAAGCCCCGCGATCTTTCGCGAGGGGATTGAAGTTTATGCCTCGCACTTTGTTGTGAGCGAGCGTGAAAATGGCCTTGGCCGACTGACCGTGCGCGACCGGGCGAGCGGTCAAGAGCGCTCGTTGAGTTTTCCCGATCCGACCTACGAGGTGGATGCTGTCGGGCTTGAAGACTACAATTCAAAATATATGCGTTTCGCCTACGACTCGCTGGTGCAGCCTCCTACGGTTTACGATGAAGACTTGGCGACCGGCCAACGCACCAAGCGCAAAGAGCGCGAAGTTCCCGGTTACAACCGCGATCTTTACGAGTCCAACCGCATTTGGGCGGTGGCCAAAGACGGCGCCAAGATTCCGATCTCGGTGGTTTTTCGCAAGGGCACCAAACTTGACGGAAAAAACCCGACATTGCTTTACGGCTACGGCTCGTACGGGTTGAGCAACACCGTCAATTTTCGCAGCTCGATCATCAGTCTGCTGGACCGCGGTTTTGTCTACGCGCTGGCGCAAATTCGCGGGGGCTCGGAAATGGGCCGCGATTGGTATGAGCAGGGCCGCTTGAAGCACAAGATGAATACCTTCACCGATTTTATCGCGAGCGCGGAGACGTTGATCTCAGACGGTTACACTTCCAAGGATCATTTGCATATTCGCGGGGGCTCCGCGGGTGGATTGCTGATGGGCGCGGTGATGAATATGCGGCCCGATCTTTTCAAAAGTGTTTCGGCCGGCGTGCCTTTTGTCGATGTGATGACGACGATGCTCGATGAAACCATTCCGCTGACGACCGGCGAGTACAACGAGTGGGGCGATCCGCGCAAAAAAGAAGACTATTTGTACATGCGGCAGTATTCCCCCTATGACAATGTCACAAAGCAAGCCTACCCCAACGTTTTAGTGACCACGGGCTATCACGACAGCCAGGTCCAGTATTGGGAGCCGGCGAAATGGGTGGCGCGCTTAAGAGAGCTGAAAACCGACAATAATCTTCTGCTCATGTATACCGAATTTGAGGCCGGGCACTCCGGGGCTTCGGGCCGGTTTGAAGCGCTAAAGCTCTTGGCAAAAGAGTTCTCATTTATTCTAATGGTAGAAGGCATTAAGGAATAAAAACCGTGGCTCAATTGGTCGAGAACAAAAAGCGCAAAGTGCTGGTGGTCGACGACGACGACACCAACCGCATGCTCGTGTCGAAAGCGCTCGAGTTCGAAGGCTATCAAGTGAGCCAGGCCGAGTCGGGCGCCGAGGGGCTTAAAGTCATTCAAGAGTGGCAGCCGCATTTGGTTTTGCTCGATGTGAATATGCCGGGTCTTAACGGTCTTGAGACTTTGGCCAAGCTGCGCGCGCGCGACGAGTACGTATCGGTGATGTTCGTCTCGGCCAACTCGCGCACCGAAGACGTTATCCGGGGTCTGGATTCAGGCGCCGACGACTATGTTTGCAAACCCTTTGAAGTGCTAGAATTGCTGGCGCGCGTGCGTTCGCAATTGCGCATTAAAGATTTGCACGATTCTTTGAAGAGAGCGAATGACCGTCTGAAAGAACTCGTCGATATCGACGATCTGACGGGTTTGTTCAATATGCGCTCGCTTTACAAGCGTCTTGATTTTGAATTGGACCGCGCCAGGCGCTATGACCGCTCGGTGGTCGTGATCATGATGGACTTGGATCATTTCAAACGCGTGAACGATCAAAATGATCACTTGTTCGGAAGCTTCGTGCTCACCCAAGTCGGGCGCATGGTGCGCGACAATATCCGCAAAGTCGATTTCGCGGCCCGCTACGGTGGCGATGAATTCCTGGTGGTGCTCACCGAAATCAACCGCGAAGGGGCCGAAACTTTCGCCAATCGTCTGCGCGATAGAATCAGCAAAGCCACCTTTAAGAATGAATTTTATTCCATAGAACTGACCGCTTCTTTGGGGTTGGCCATCGCCAATCCGAACGAACAAGACGTCGATGCGCGCTCGCTTGTCCGTTATGCTGACCGCGCCCTCTATTTGGCCAAAGAGAATGGCCGCAATCGTGTCGAAGTGTTTGATTTTAAAACACTAAAGTAAAATTTCCGCTCAAGGTTCAATTGCCTTTATTTCCCTCTCATAAGCGAATAATCCAAAGGCATGCGACATTTGGTTTTCCTTGGCGTCTTGGTCTTCGGACTAAGTGCTTGCACCGAGCATCTTGAGCGCGTTCCGGCGGACTGGCAGCCGTCGGCGGTCCGCTTGCATTGCGCTTCGGGCGATTGCCCGGCGGGCACAGGCCTGGTGTTGTTCGTGACCAAGCGGAATTTCGGCTTCGAACTTTTTCGCTGCTCGGGAACTTTGATTTCGGGCGAGACCTTATTAACCAACGCGCATTGCGATCAAACCGGCAAGCCCGGTGTTCGAGGCTATTTTATTTTGCCGTCTGTTGCGGGTGCGCCGCAATTCGCGGAAATCTCGGGCCGCGATTTTAACGTCAAGGGTAAGCAAAGCGGCTTAGACCGCGATCTGGCGATCTTGCGTTTAAAAACAAAACTCGACACGGCTCCGCGCAAAATTTCGCGCACCATTCCCGCCAAGATGGATTCGCTTGTCACTTATGTCGTGAATCGTGGAGCCGGCCGCGCCGGTTACGATTTCAATTTGGAGAAACGCACTTGCCGCACTCTGAAGAGCATGCCGCTTTACGGCGGCGGTACGGAACAAAATCATGTCGGATTGGCGCTACTTGATTGCGAACTTCGCAAAGGCAATTCGGGGGCTGCGGCCTTTTTGCCCGATGATTTGGATGAGATCCAGGCCGTGCTCAATACCGTTTGGAAGTTCACACCCGACAACGACGATTACCGCCAAGTGCGCGGTCTGTTCTTCGATTTGCCCGCTTACTTTAACACCGGCTACGCGATGGCCGAGCGCGTACAATGCCAGCCTATCGCGGGCCAGTCGGCTCCCGATCTGCTTTGCCCGGCGGTGGATTTCGAGCGCACGGTCGGCGATCCCTTCCGTGCGGCCGTGGCCAAAGAGGTCGAAAAGCGTCTTGCCGGCATGGACCCCACGGGCGATCTGATTTGGACGACCGAAATTTTTAGCGTCAAGATGGATGGATCGGCTCCGGCCGTTATTCTTGCGCCGAAACCATTTTGTGTTCAAAGCACAAAAGGGCGCGCACAAAATCTAAAGGTCAGTTATTTGAAGCTTGGGCTTATGCCCGACGGCTCGGCGCGGACGGCAGCGTTAAGCGAGGATCCGTTGCAAGTTACGGTCACGGGTACGGATGGGGGAAACATTCTTGTTAAGTACGACCGCAAGTCCATGCATGAGGGCGCAGGGGCGATCCACTTCAAGCCAGGCGACAGAATCAAGTATGTGCAGCTTGCGAGTCCGTCATCGATTCAGCGCATTCCCCAATGCGATGCGGATTCGTTTAATGAGGCAAAAGCGCTGAGCTTAAAAAACATCCACGCGATCACCGTACAAGATCCCGCACGCGCTCAAAATCCTCCGGCGCTGCCCTCGCCGCGCGAGTCGTAAGCGCCTTCCAATATACCGTCAGGCCTTAAGCGCACGACGTAAACTTTGGCGATCGAGCTTTCAATAACATCGTGGCCCTTTGCTTTTAGGCCATCGATCACTTCAGGCGAAAATCTTTGTTTGTCGACGAACAATTTATTCGGCTGAAATTGATGATGCACGCGCGGGGCCTGTATCGCCCAATCAATGTCGTTTTCGCGGGCCAAAATGCGATAAAGCACCTGCAATACGCCTGAAATAATTCTTGGGCCCCCGGGGGC
This sequence comes from uncultured Pseudobdellovibrionaceae bacterium, assembly GCA_964628445.1. Classification (GTDB taxonomy): domain Bacteria; phylum Bdellovibrionota; class Bdellovibrionia; order Bdellovibrionales; family UBA1609; genus JALHOQ01. The sequence goes on from CAZVOP010000014.1 coordinate 21,867, forward strand.
GCCGACGGCCATAACCACCCGGCCGGCCTTTTCGACCAGGGTGGGGCTCATGCTACTGAGCGGGCGTTTGCCGGGGCCGACGTCGTTGCCGGGCCCTTGAATAAGTTTATACATATTTGGTTTGCCGAGCTTGGTGGTGAAGTCGTCCATCTCGTTGTTCAGCGCGATGCCGTACTTGTCGGTGACGACTCCCGAACCGTAACCGCCGTTAAGCGTGACAGTTAGGGAAACCGCGTGGCCGTCGGCGTCCATGACCGAATAGTGGGTGGTCTCGGTGCTTTCGGGTTGATCCGGCACCTTCAGCGGTTCAAGCGGAACCGCCTTTTTGGCGTTGACGCTTTTCTTAAGCTCTTCGATATAGTCTTTGGAAGTCAGATAGGTGACCGGATTTTTATGAAAGTCGGGATCGCCCAATAACGCGCGTCCGCGAAAGGCGCGGCTCTCGATTTCGGCCAAATGGTGGAGTTCATCCACACCGAGGGCGGGCTTGCTTTTGACGTCGAGTTTCTCGATCAACTTTAGCGCGGAGAGAATCACCACGCCGCCGCTCGAGGGCGGCGGCATCAAAAATATTTTGTAGCCTTCGTATTCGGTCGTGAGCGGTGAGAGCTTGCGCACTTTGTAGCTTTTAAGATCTTGCAGGGTGATCTCACCGCCGCTGGCCTTCACGGTGTCGACCAAGTCTTTTGCCACGGGTCCTGAGTAAAACCCTTTGAGCTTTTTGGTACGTAAGAGTTCCAGCGCCTTTGCCAATTGCGGCTGAAGCAAAACTTCGCCGGGCTTAAAGGCGAGCGAATCTTTTCTAAAAAATTTCTGCAATCCCGATTTGTTGAAGCGTTCCTTTTGCGCTTCGGTCTCATGCGCCCACTCGCCGGAAACCGCGAATCCTTTTTGCGCCAGCCGGATGGGCTCTATGAAGAGATCGGCCCACTTCAGCTTGCCGAACTTCTGGTGCAACTCAAAAAGCCCCGCCGGAAATCCCGGCACGGCCACGGCATGACCGCCGTTGCGTGAAGCATCGTCGGGCAGACTCTCGTAATAGTCGGCATGGGTGGCCAGCGGGCCCGCTTCGCGAAAATCGAAGGCCTCCACCATGTCGTTCATTTTCACCAAGGCAAAGCCGCCTCCGCCAAGCGAGGCATAATAAGGCGCGGTTACGCTTAAGGTAAGACCGACGGCCACCGCCACATCCACGACATTGCCGCCTTTTTGCGCGATCTTTTTACCTACTTCGACGGCGTAATGATTGGGCGCGGAGATCATTATTTTGTGCCCCTCAGCCGGGACGGCCCAGGCGGGTAGTGTGACGACAATCAATAGGAATGCGAATAGGCGAGATAGGCTCATGAAATCTCCTCCATCAGGGATTTCAGTCATCTCACACCTTGAGTTCTCGGGGGAGTCTTGTTATTCCGACCCTCTATGTCGAAAAGTGCGCAATTGCGGGTTTCACGAACGAAGACGATTCCTAAGCCAAATGAATATGTTTTAGGCCTACTCGGCGAGTATTCGCCGTGGAGTTATGACGAAGAGCGCGCGCCAAAGTTTCGCGGGGTGTGGAGGAGCGAGGCGTTCAGTACGGTGGATAGCACGATCCCTTTGGATCTGGAAATCGGCACGGGCAACGGTTTGCATTTCGCCCACCATGCGGTGAAACATCCCGAGCGCTGTTTGCTTGGCTTGGAACTACGCTACAAACCTTTGATTCAATCGATCCGGCGCGCGCTGAATGCGGGACGGCAGAACATGCGCATCGCGCGCTACAATGCGGCTTTACTGAACGAGCTGTTCGTCGCCGGTGAATTGAATGACGTGTACATATTTTTTCCCGATCCGTGGGTCAAAAAGAGCCAGCAAAAGCACCGCTTGATAACCGATGAATTTTTGCTGGAGTTGTTCAAAATGCAGCGACCGGGTTCAAAATTGATCTTTAAAACCGATAGCCGCGATTACTTTGACTGGTCACTCACGCGCTTTCAGCGCGGTCCTTACAAAATGCTGGGTCACACTTACGATCTGCATAAATCTGAATTTGCAGAGTCGAACTTCGTGACCCAGTTTGAAAATATCTTTATCCGCCAAGGCTTGCAGATCGGCTATGCCGTGATGGAGCGCGCCTAAGCCTAAAGGCAAGGCTCGGTGAAGGTTTTCAGCTCTTCATAGGCCTCTTTGGTCCGTTGATGTAGGCTCGAAACGATCGGCAACTCGATCGGCGCCACGTCGAGGACTTCATTTTTTTCGGATAGCTCCATAACCGGCAAGGCTCTGGGCGTTAGTGCGTAGCCGTCGAAATAAACTTCTCGCCGGTAACAACCCGCCCCGTCTGGAACGTAGGAGATGCGAAGCAAAAGTTCGCCGTTTGGCTGTAGATTAATAAGCCAAGCCTCGGGAGCGTCTTTGACCTCAGCTTGGGTGGTCGAGATTTGCGTGTGCATCCACGGCAGCTCCATCATTTTTTTCATTTGAACTCGTGGATTGGGCCTCGTGTCGCGCACGTCAAGAAGTGCGTCTAATTTAACAGGATACGATTTCGGAATGCGCAGAGTCCGCATGCTCGTATCGGGATTTTTTATGAGCGCCTCCGCGTAGAGATGAGTATCACGCATAAGCGTATAAATAAATTCTATAGGTATTTTTAGAGGCAGGATCTGCTTAACTTTGATCTCCAAAGGTCGCCGGGGAATTTGAATTTGTATAAGCGCGCTGATCTGACGGATTGCGCCGGCCTCACTCACCACGACACGACAGGACTGCAGAGGTTTTTCGGCGGCGATATTTTCGCTTTTGCCCGGGCGTGCGTGCGGTTTGCGCAGATCGAATTGATTTAAGTCCAAAACTTTTTCGAACTGTAGCGGATCGAAGGTGACGTCCCGGCAAATGACTTCGGTCGCGGCCGGTTCTTGATTACTGTAGCGAAGTTTGACGCCGTTCATTTTTGACGCATGTAGAGTTTTGATTTTTTCGTCGCTGGCGGGATTTTCTAGGGTGACGCCGGCCGGCTGTTGGTCGGCGAGTAGGACGTTGTTGATCGTCATGATGTGGCGTGAGCCGACTTCGTTAAACAGCGTGAGTTCCCAGCCGCATTCGACCGCGACCGCGGAAAGATCGTCGAACAGCAGGTCCTGGGGAATCACTTGGAATATTTTTAACGGACGGTGAGCGTTGACGGTGAATCGGCCAACCAGATTCTGCTTGTCGCGTTTGCAGTGGGCCACGATCTCAAGCCTGGCCGGATTTCCGGCCGACAGATCGAAGGAGCTTTGCAGATCCAGGGTTTTGTCGCTCTCGCGGTCCCATTGCAAAAAATCTTGGCTGCCCTTATGGGTGACGATCACCGGCGGCGGGGCCTTATAGCTATCCGTGGATTTTTCTTCCCGGCTGCAGGACACGAGTCCGGCGGTCAGGACAATCGCGGCGGTTATGGACACTAAATCGGTTTTATTCATAGTTCCTCCTTATACGGAGGAACGTATCGCAAGAGGCGCGCCTACCAATATGATGTATCGACCTTGATGTCGCCGAGGACTTGCGTTTGGCAGGAGATGCGGATTTCTTTCGCGATTTTTAGGCGATCGCGAAGCCTTTGCTCAAGAGAGTTACTTTGAGAAAGATTTTCACTTCCTTCGAGGATGACGACCCGGCATTTGGCGCAAATTCCGTCGCCATGACACGAACTCGCGACAGGGAGGCCGGCCTCAAGCAGGCTTTTCATAAGAAAGGCACCGCTGGCGACGGTGATCTCGGGGATATTCTTGCTGAAGCGAATGACGGGCATGAATTGATATTGCGGGATCTTGTCCGTTTAGGCAAATTGGTCCGCATGGATCGCGCGATGATACTTGGAGCAAGCCGTGGATTGGGAGCCGAATTGGTGAAGGTGGCCGCCTCAGTCGGCTATCCAACCGTCGGCTTTGGGCGAAAAGAGCCGCTCTTGCACAAGCTGCGCGATCAATATCCGCTTTTTGAGTACGTCGTCGCTGATTTTTCCACAGCCGCGGGACAAGAGACAGCTTTGGCCGCATTGCGCGGATCCACATTCAATAAAATCTTTTATTTGGCCGGAGGAGGGCCTTACGGTCCTTTCGGTGAACAAAATTGGCGCAGTCACGAATGGGCTTGGGAAGTGACATTTAAATTTCCGGCCCGGATTCTTCATGCGTTAAGTTCGAACCATCGTTATGAGCAAGTCGTTTTGGTCGGGAGTTCCGTTGCCGAAAACTCGGGCGATCCGGGGGCGGCCAGCTATGCGGCGAGCAAGCATGCGATAAAGGGCCTCTATTCCTCTATACGATTAGATTATCCGGATTGGGATGTGCGTCTGTTTTCTCCCGGATATATGGACACCTCTCTGCTGCCGAGCAGTGCGCCCCAGCGGAAACTTGGAGTTTACGACCCTTTGATAATCGCCGAGGAGCTTTGGACCTGGAGCCTGAGCGCTGACAATGGCGGTCATAGGGTGTACCCGAAGCATCCCAGCTGATAGGATACTCTTCATTCAAGGAGAATTTGTGTCCTCTCAAAAAATCGAAGATGTCATTATTATTGGATCGGGACCGGCAGGTTTAACTGCGGCGATATACGCGGCTCGCGCCAACATGAACCCGTTGATGATAGAAGGCTATGAGGCCGGCGGCCAGTTAACCACGACAACTGAAGTTGAAAATTACCCGGGTTTCGCCGACGGCATTCAAGGTCCGGAGTTGATGAACGTGATTCGCGCGCAGGCCGCCCGTTTTAAGACCCGCTTCGTGACCAAAAATGTGACCAAGGTGGATTTCTCTAAACGGCCTTTTAAAATTTGGGTCGATAACGATTTGTATGAAGCGCAAACGGTGATTATTTCGACGGGCGCTTCGGCGAAATATTTAGGCTTGGAAAACGAGAAGCGTTTACTTGGGCGCGGGGTTTCGGCCTGCGCGACTTGCGACGGGGCGTTCTTTAAGAATCAGCCGGTTGCGGTGGTCGGCGGCGGCGATACGGCGATGGAAGAAGCGAATTATCTCACCCGCTTCGCTTCGAAAGTTTATTTGATTCACCGGCGCCATGAATTCCGCGCGTCCAAAATTATGGCCGACCGGGTTTTGAAAAACCCAAAGATCGAAGTGATTTGGAATACCGGCGTTTTGGATGTTTTGGGTGACAAGGGCGTCAACGGCCTGCGTTTGCAAAATCTGGTGAGCGGTGAGGAAAGCGACCTAGCCGTTGAAGGTTTCTTCGTCGCGATCGGGCATAAACCGAATACGGATTTGTTCAAAGGACAGCTTGAGATGGACAGCGTGGGTTACTTGATCACCCAGCCGAAATCGACTTACACATCGGTGCCGGGCATTTTCGCCGGCGGCGACGTACAAGACTCCGTTTATCGTCAAGCCGTCAGTGCCGCAGGTACCGGCTGCATGGCGGCGATCGATGCCGAACGTTGGCTTGAGACGACGGGTCACGCGTGAGTCGCAAGATCAACACCAAGGATCTGGTGAACAAGATCGAGAAGCTCACCAAAGAGCGGATGGGTAAACCCGATGTCATTCAGATGGACGATTTGCGCAAACTGCGCGAGCGTAAGATTCAACGCACGATTTTAATTATCGAAGATGACGAGACGATCCGCTCGGCCTTGCGCCGGGTTTTTGAATCGGATGGATACCGTGTTTTGGCCGCGGCCGATGGCACTCAGCTGTCGTCGGTTTTGGATGATGCGCCGGTGGATTTGATTATCCTGGATGTGGGCCTTCCGTGGATCAACGGCTTTGAATTGGCCGAGATGATGAAGGCGCATGCGGATTTGAAAGAGATTCCGTTGGTGTTTTTGTCGGGCCGCAATTCCGAGGCGGACGTGAAGCGCGGCTTTGACGTTGGCGCCGACGATTACATCACTAAGCCTTTTGATATTGAGAAGGTGAAGCGCACGGTGAACACTTTGATTCATTTGGCGCATGATTAATGCAATGCTTCTTGTCCAGACAAGAAGCATTGCGGCAGGCGTGAACTCTACAACAAATGCTTCGGCATCCCCTTAGGAATCGCACTCAATAATTTTTTGGTGTAATCATGCTGCGGATTTTCATAGATACCGACGGCGTCGTTCATCTCAACAACTTTGCCGTTGTACATAACCGCAACTTCGTCAGAGATAAATTTCACCACGGCCAAATCATGCGAAATAAAAACGTAAGTCAGGTGCATCTCTTCTTGTAAATCCAAAAGCAAATTCAGGATCTGCGCTTGAATCGAAACATCGAGCGCCGAAACGCTCTCGTCGCACACGATGAACTCCGGCTTCACGGCTAAGGCGCGGGCGATGCAAATGCGCTGACGTTGTCCGCCGCTGAATTCATGCGGGTAGCGATTCAGCATCGCGCGGTCGAGGTCGACTCTTTTCATTAACTCGCCGGCCATTTCTAAACGTTCAGCTCGCGAGTTCCCCAAAGAGTGAATGATCATCGGCTCCATAAGCGCCGCGCCGACGGTCATGCGCGGATTTAAAGAGGCATAAGGATCCTGAAAGATGATCTGCATTTTGCGGCGCATGGCACGCATCGCTTCGCGGTCCAAAGAGGTCACATCGGTGCCGTTGTACAAAATCTTACCGGCAGTCGGCTCGATCAAACGTAAGATCGTGCGGCCGAGAGTGGTTTTTCCGCAACCGGATTCGCCCACTAGGCCCAGTGTGCGGCCGCGGCGGACCGTTAACGAAACATCGTCGACGGCTTTGACCCAAGTCTTTACGCCGCCGAAGAAACCTTTTTGCAGCGGGAAGTGCTTCTTCACATTTTCGATCTTGAGCAATTCGCCTTGTTCGCCCGAGACCGAGCGCGTCTCTTTGGTTCTCTTGGTTGAATCCACGTCTTGCACTTTTTCCGTGCCCTCGACTGTCATGAAATCACTGACCACCGGTAAGCGGCGGGGGTTTTTCTCTAATGACGGTCGGCAAGCCAGCAGGCCCTTGGTGTACGGATGCTTCGGATTTTGGAAGATCTGTTCCGTCGTACCCTTTTCAACGATATCGCCGCGGTACATAACCACGACTTCGTCGGCGATGTCGGCGATCACGCCAAGATCGTGAGTGATGAACAGAATCGACATTTGGTATTTTTTCTGAAGGTCGGCGAGCAAATCCAAGATTTGCTTTTGGATCGTTACATCAAGCGCCGTGGTCGGCTCGTCCGCGATCAAGACATCGGGTTCGCAGGCAATCGCCATGGCAATCATCACGCGCTGGCGTTGTCCGCCGCTGAGTTCGTGCGGATAGCTTTTGATCCGCTCCGACGGGTTGGGAATTCCCACTTGAGTCATTAAATCTAAAGATTTGGCCAAAGCCGCTTGCTTCGAAAGCTTTTGGTGCAACATAAGAGTTTCAGCGATTTGATCGCCCACCGTGAACACGGGATTCAGCGAGGTCATCGGCTCCTGGAAAATCATCGAAATGGAATTCCCGCGGATCTCGCGCATTTTGCTTTCGGATAATTTCAACAAATCGACGCCGTCCAAAAGGATCTCACCGCTGGTGACTTGTCCCGGAGGGTTGGGGATCAAGCGCATGGTGGCGAGCGACGTGACGCTTTTGCCTGAGCCGGATTCGCCGACCAAACCCACGGTTTTGCCGCGCGGAATGTCGAACGAAATATTCTTAACGGCTTTGACGATTCCGTCGTCGGTACGGAATTCAACCGACAGGTTGCGGACCTGAATGATATTTTCGTTTAATCCAGCCATTTAAAAATGCTCCTTCAAAAGCTCTAGCGACTCTTCAGTTTTGGATCCAGGGCGTCTCTCAATGCGTCGTTAAAGAGAGTAAAAGCTAACACTAAGAAAAACATAAATAAAGTCGCCGCCGCTAAGCCCCACCAGACTTCGCGGGCCAGCTCGAGCTTCGCGTCACTGATCATCATGCCCCAGCTGGGTGTGCCGGGCTTCACTCCCATGCCTAGATAAGACAAAATGACCTCGCTCTTCACCGCAGTGACGAAGCCTAAGCTGAAATTGATCAAAACCAGGTGGAAAACATTGGGCAGGATGTGAAGAAAGATACGGCGCAAGTTGCCGGCGCCCAAAGCCATGGCGCCCTGAACGTACTCGCGCTCCCGATGCTTCATAAATTCGCTGCGCACGATCCGACAGTGGCCGACCCAGCTCGTCAGTCCGATCGCGAGGCACAAAGTGCCCAGGCCGGGACCGACGACGAACGAAAAAGCCACAACCAGCAAAATATAGGGGATGGTGTCGATCGTGGTGTAAAACCAAACGATCAATTCGTCGATCAAGCCGCCGAAGTAGCCGGCCAGAGCGCCGAACACGGTCCCAATCATGACGGCGAGGGCCGCGCCGAAAAATCCCACGATCAACGAAGTGATGGTGCCGTGGGCCGCACGCGAAAAGACATCACGCCCGAAAAGATCGGTTCCCATCCAGTGCATCATGGACGGGGGTTGATAGGCGGCGGCATTGTCGGTGAGCGCGTAATTTGGAAACAAAAGGCCTGCGGCGCACAGTGCGGCCATCACCAGATAAAGAACAATGATCACGAAGCTGATCATCGCCACTTTCTCGTGACGCAAGCGGCGGATGGCGTCCGACCATAAGCTGCGGCCTTGGTCTGCGGCCGGCTTGGCGGCGGGAATGCTGTTTTCGGAAGTTGCGGCTTGGCTCATGGTTAACTCAACCTGATCTTGGGGTCGACCAAGGCGTAAAGAATGTCGCTAATCAACTGGAAGATCATGTAAAGAATCGCGCTGATGATCGTCATTGCTTTGATGACCGGGAAGTCGGCCTCTTGAATGGCTTGGAAAATCAAACCGCCCAGGCCCGGGATGCCGAAGAAGGATTCGATCAGCAAAGAGCCCACGATCAAAAAGGGAATCTGCAAGACCACCAAGGTGATGATAGGGACCAAGGCATTGCGCAAGACGTGTTTAAATAAAATCGTCGAGTCGCTTAAACCTTTAGAGCGCGCGGTGCGCACGTAATCCTGAAAAATTTCATCCAAAAAGACCGTGCGAAAAAACAAAATGTAACTGCCGAGCGAGAGCACCACCATAATGATGATCGGAAGCGCGGCATAGTGCCAGCGGCCGTCGAAGCTGGGATCCCAGCCTGAGATTGGAAAGAAACTCTGCTTGTAAGCCAAAAAGTATTGGCCCGCGATCACATAAACCACCGAGCTGATCGCGGTCATGGCCAGGCAGCTCACCAGCACGGCCTTGTCAAAAATCGAGCCGCGTTTGTGCGCGACCAAAAGCGAGAGCGGAATCGTAATCAATAATGAAATAATAAACCCGGGCAGTGTCACCGTCAGTGAGGGGCCCACCCCGTCGAGGATCAAATTTGAAATCGCCTGCTTCGAAGACCACGAGCGGCCGAAATCCATGGTGAAAATCTGACGGACCAAATCGAAGTACTGATGGATCAGAGGCTGATCAAGGCCCATCTGCGTGCGCATGGTGGCGATTTGTTCCGCGGTGGCGTAACGACCCGCCGCTTGTGCCGCGGGATCTCCGCCGGCGACATTGAACAGCACGAAGGTCACCAAAGTCACCCCGAACAAAATCGGAATCATATAGAGCACGCGCCGGGCGATGAATTTGAGCATTACAATTTCTTCTTCGCTTCTTCTTTTTTCTTCACGTCAACGCGCAAGTATTTGTATTCACCCTTGATCGTTTCGTGCGGCTTGAAGTTCGAGACCCAGTCGTGAACGATGTAGTAACCCAGGCGGTGAACGGTGGGGATCCACGGCAAATCTTTAACGAAGATGTCGCGCATTTTTTGATAAAGCTTCGCACGCGCCGGGCCCGGAGGGGTCTTGGCGGCTTGCCGGTAAAGCGCATCGAAATCTTTGTTGTGGTAGTTGGAGCTGTTCGGACCGGGGGACTCGTTAGGTCCGTACAAAAGCTGCATCATGTTTTCGGGATCCGGGTAGTCGGCGCCCCAAGCGATTCCGAACATCTGCGCTTTTTTATTGCGCAGGCGATCTTGGAATTGCGGCCATGAATTGCTCACAAGATTTGTTTTCACGCCGATCTTTTCAAATTGCTGGCTGACATATTCAGCCATTTGCCGGCCGGTGGTTGAGCCCGCGAAAGAATACTCAATCGGGGGCAAGCCCTTGCCGTCGGGATAGCCGGCCTTCTTCATCAAGGCTTTAGCTTTCTCGAGGTTATATTCTTTGCATGGATTTTTGAATTCAGGATCGTAAGCTTCCATGCCGGGAGAAATCGGCGAGTGCGCCGTGATCACACGATTGTTATAAAACTTTTCGCTCGCGGTCTTTTGATCAAATGCATAGCAGAGCGCTTGGCGAAGCTCCGGCTTTTTGCCGATAATGGGATCTTGCATATTGAAGCCGATGTAGACCACGTCGGGCCACGGATAAACGATCAGGCGCAAACCTTTTTCGGTCAACGCGGGCTTCAGTTGGTTGGGACCGTCCATCGCGGCGTCGAAGTTGTCCTTAGGGATTCCGGCGAAGTCGAAATTGCCTTTCATCAGATTCAACCAGCGCGGCTGATCTTCGGGCACTTCGTGAAACACCAGCGCATCGACGAAGGGCAAGGGCTTGCCGGCATCGGCCAGGAACCCTTTTTCTTTGTCGCCGGCTTCGCCTTCGGTCGGATAATTTTCACCGTGCCAGGTCGGGTTTTTCTTCAAGACGACTTTATTGCCGCGGATCCAGCTCTCAAAAGTGAACGGGCCGGTGCCGAGCGGGTGATTCATGAACTCCGCGCCGTATTTATCGACGGCTTCCTTCGGCACGACCGCCGCATACGGCATCGTGAGGACATAATCCAATTGGTAGTAGGGCTTGGTCAGAGTGACGATCAACGTGTGGTCGTCGGGCGCTTGCAGACCCTCGATCGGCGTGTCGTATGTGGCTTCGCCTTTGGTGAGTTTGTCTCTCCACTCGTTGAAGCCTTTGATTTTTCCGTCAAAGATCCACCAGCCCTCGGATTTGGTTTTAGGATCGGCGAGGCGTTTCCATGAGTAAATAAAATCCGCAGCTTTGACTTCGCGTCCCTTTTTGTCGGGGAACACGTCGGAGTCTTGGTACTTCACGCCCGGTTTGATTTTGAAGGTGTGCACTAAGCCGTCTTTGGAAACCTTGGGCATTCCGTCGGCAAGCGCGGGCTCAACGACCAGCGGGCGTTTGAGGTAGCTGTATTGAAGCAAGCCCTCGAAAATATTGCTGACGACTTCGTTGGTGGCGGAATTGGAGCTTTGCACCGGGTCCAAGCTGCTCAAATTTATATTCATCGCAAACTGAATCGAGTTTTCCGGGACGTCACTATGTTTGGTGCAATGGATGAGGAACGGAACGACGGAAATCACGAAGAGTCTGCGGAACATGCTGCCTCCAATATTGAGCTTCAAAGCGGAGCTTGTTGTGTAGCGTTATTGGGCAGACTTAGTCAAACCGAGGCTTCGGGAAGCGCTACGTTATCTTGCGAATATAGGGAAGGAGTTCGTGAAACGATTCAATCTTGCCTGCGGCCCCAAAGGCGATGAGCTGATCCGCCTCCTGATAGCCGTGCTCGACCGCGAGCATGGGGCTGCCGATCGCAAGCGCCCCGAGGACATCCGGCGTTCCATCGCCGACAATCAGCGTTTCTTCGGGCATGCATCCGGCGGCATGTATGGCGGCTAAAAAAGGTTCAGGGTGCGGTTTCATATTGGGGTAGGTGTCACCGCCGACGATGCTGACCCAGGGAAGCAAATGGATGTCGAGCTTTTGCAAAATGGGGTGAATGTAGCGCGCGCGTTTGTTGCTGACGATGGCGATTTGTCCGTCCCATTCGGTAAGGAATTCACGTGCGCCGTCGAAGAGTTTCGGGCTGTGCAGGTATTCGCGTTCGTACACGGCCATGAATTCGCCTTCGATTTTGCGGCGCAGGTCATCGCTTTGATCGGCGGCGGGATAAACGTCGTAAATGAGTTTGCGCAGGCCCATGCCGATTTCGCCGCGGATGCGCTCTTCGGGAAGCGCATCGAAGCCTTGGCTTTCGAGATAAAGATTGGTCGCCCGAATCAGATCGGGAGCGGTGTCCACCAGAGTGCCGTCGAAATCAAAAATGACGAGCTGAATTTTTGCCATATTCTATTGAACACCTTAGCATGAAGCTGTTAATTGGGAACCATGAGAATCGAATCGCCGGAACAAAAATATTTGAATGAAGCGTTTGGCCTGGACGACGCCGAACTAAGCGAGATTCGCGCGGAACTTTTGCGCCACGATGTCGAGTTTATGTCGGTGAGCGGGGCGGAAGCGCGCATCCTGCAGTTTTTGGTGCGCGTGACGGGCGCTAAGAAAATCGTCGAGGTCGGGACCTTGTTCGGTTACTCGACGCTGGCTTTTGCGAAGGCTTTGCCTGCGGACGGCGTGATTTGGACGCTGGAGAAAAACGCGACCAATTTTGCCGTCGCGCAAAGACATTTTGCGAAGTTCCCCGCCGGAAAAAAAGTGCGCGCCTTGAACGGCGATGCGCTTGAGCTGTTGCAGAATTTAGAAAAAGACGGTCCGTTCGATTTGGTCTTTATCGACGCCGACAAAGCCGGCTATGTGAAGTATCTGGATTGGGCGGAAAAGAATGTTCGCCGAGGCGGGTTTATCGTCGGTGACAACACCTTCTTGTTCGGTGCTTTATGGGGCGACGCCCGTGACCGGCAAATTGGCGAAAAACAAATCGCCGTGATGAAAGAGTTCAATCAGCGTTTGGCTGATCCGCATAAGTACAATTCCACTTTGATTCCCACGGTTGAGGGGATGACGGTTGCGCAAAAGTTGTGATGCAAGCTTCTTGTCCAGACAAGAAGCTTTTAATTTTTGCTCGAATTTGCCGGCCAAAGTTCTTTCCAGCCGCTGGCCTGTGCGCCATTCGCGGCGCTCTCGCCCGGCATAACCGTATTTTCCAAAGCTGTTTCGCTTAAGACTTTACCGCACGCTTCGACCACCGAGTCGGCATCGATGTGGTGATAGCGGTAAACGTCGGAAGGTCTTCCGCAGCGCGAGTGTTTACGCACGGCTAAGGATTCGTGGCGCACGCCCACGACCGAGCCGATGTTGTCGAGCAAGCCCGGTTCACCATCATGCACGGAGACGATCGGGATGCGGCGGCCGGCCAGAGTGCGCAATTCACCGCTGTCCGAGGCGTCTAAGCCCTTCAAATACAAATCGCCGTTTAGGCCGAGGCCCTGGCGCAAGTGTTGGTAGTCGTTCGCATGCGCCTGATGGCCGAGCAACAAATCCGACGAAGTCACGATGATTACATTGGCGTAAATGCCGCGCTCTAACAAAGCGCGCGAGGCTTTGATTGCTTCGGTCGAAGGCGAGCCCATGGCGAGAATATTCACCACGTTATCCGACGGGTCATAACCGGCGTAGCCGCGGTAATCGATCAAGTAATAAGCACCGGCCAAAACATCTTCGCGAATCGCAGCCATGATAGCGGCCTCATCAACGGAAGGCACGGTCGACTCGTCCGTCCCGCCCGCAAGCTCAACTCCTTGGGGCGCGAGCGTTTGCGAAGCGTCGGCTTTAAAACGCGCCTGGGTCTTGAGCAAATTCATAAACATTTTTTGGTCCGCGCCGCGAGTCACCCCGCGCACGACCACGCCGCCGCGGCCTTCATCGTCATAGGTGAGCAGGCGCTTAACCGCGTCGGTGAAAATCCAATCCAGCTCTTGCACGAAGAAGGGCTCCCAAGTGATCTGGTTGGGGATTTGGATATCCGACTTCCATCCGTGCTGCGCCCCTTCGGGTGACAAGGTCACGCCGGAGGGCGTGCCGATCAAGATGAACGAGGATTTCCAATAGAGATTGTAAAACAATTGATCGAGCGCGCGCTTGATGAAGAAATCGTAGATCGTCATCAAGGGCAGCAGCGGAATGCCGAGCACATCGCGGATTTTACCGAATGAACCCACGCATGACATCACGTTGCCTTCTTGAATGTCGAAGCGCAAAAAGCGGTCGTTTTCTTCTTGGCCGGGAGTGAGATCGGGAACGGTCTTGTCCTTTACGCCCATCTCGGTTTCGATATCTTCGGATTCGTTGGCGGAATAAATTTTTCCGTCCATCGCCGGATTCAAATTGGTCGAGGTGCCCACATCGGGCGCCATCGAGATCAGCATCTCGCCGGCCAGCTTGAAAGCCTTTTCATCTTGTGAAAGCGGCTTCTGCTTTTCTTTTAATTTTTTCTCGTCCAAAGGTGTATTGGCGATGCGCGTGAGCTTGGCGGTCAACTGGCCGAGCATCCATTGCGTGTGCGGATAGTTCGCCATTTTGAAATTGATGTCCATGGTGTTTTTCATTTCACCCAAGGACTCACCCAGCTTTTTGAAATGCGCTTTATTTTTGTCGCGCAGTTTGTGTTGCGCCGAGATCTCGCTGTACAGCTTTTCGCCGCGGGCTTTAAGGAATTTACCCTCCGGCGATTTTTCGTCGAAGCGCGCGAAGTCCGCGCCCTCCGGCATTCCGCCGCGCTCGGCAAGCATCTCCATCTCTTTATCGTCCGGGATGGCCGAATGATTTCCGGGATTGGCCGCCATGTTCAGGCCCCAACCTTTGATGGTGTGTGCGATCACCATCGAGGGGCGCGTGGTTTCTTTACGTGATTCATCAAAGGCATTCATTATGGTGGTAAAATCATGTCCGCCGAAATCGTGAACGGCGGCGCGCAGATCTTCGTCTGTAATACCTTTTAAAAATTTGTCGAGCTTCGGCTGCTTCTCCAGCAAGAAGCCGCGCAACTCGTCGCCCGGCGGCAACATCAGCGCGACTTGCAGTTCATAATCGGCCAAGTGGCCCTCGAAAAGTTCTTGAAAAACCGCGCCGCCGTCTTGCTTGAAAAATTTCTGGCGCAATTGTCCGTGACGGGCGTGCACGACATGCCAGCCGTTGGCCTCCATCATCAGTTGAACGCGTTTGTCGTCGGTACCGATCGCTTTTTTGTTGGTGATGCGGTGGCCGTCCAAAGATTGGCGGTTGTAATCGAGAATCCAAGTCAAATTGCCAAGCTCGCGTTCACTGAAATCGGGCATCGCTTCAGCAAGAGAGCCTTCGCGGAATTCGGCATCGCCCATGATCGCCCAGAAGTGCGCGTTTTTAGGAACATCAAAGCCATGGCGCTCGGCATATTTATAGGCCAAAGCCATGTAACCGGCGTTCACCGGGGGAATGCCGACGGTGCCTGAGGGATAAAAATTATGATGATCGGGATCGTAAGCTGAGTGATAGGATTGAAAAACCCACTCGTCGCCTTGCGGAAAAGCGCGCAGGGAAGACATTGCGACATTGGCTTCATCCAAAGACAAGCGCTGCAAATCGTCATCGACGAAAAGATCCAATAAATAATTGTAAGCATGATCGGCCGGCGAGGCGTGCGGCTTGTTGGCAATCCAATCGAATCCGGATTTAGAAACTAAATGAAGCGCGCCCAAGATGTGCAGTGCGCTGGATGAAGCGGAAGAGTGGCCGCCGATTTTTGGGTCGCCCTTTTCAACGTTGCCGCGCGAGTTCGCGATATAGATCATTTTGTTCGCCAGGTAATGGGCGCGGCGGGCGATGCTGTTCAGCACATTAAAGTCTAATGCCATGGAAAAGGCTCCCCAGTTTGGTTGCGGAATCACAGGTAATTTAGAGCGAGATTGCGTCCGGCGCAAGGCCCGCTTTGGCGGTGTGGCGAACTTGTAGGTACTTCAGGCGCATGTCGGTCAGGCTCTTGAATTCCGGCAATTCCTTGATCAGCGCGTTGCCTTTGCGAGTGATAATCAGGGGAAAGCCGTAGTGGGACGGTGCGCCCCCTGCATCGACCATTTGCAGGACCGAATTGTCCGTATGGAAGCCGATGCGCCGCCAGTCTTCGCGCAAGTCGTTCCAATGACAGGATGCGGGGCAGGGCACTTCAACCGGCAAAATAAAACAGCCTTCTCCGCCGGTCGCCGCTAAGCCCGCCTTCACATTGGTCGCAAGAGTCGGCACGTCGTTGGTGTCGAAGGCCAACTCGCAGTCAGCTATGCGTTTACAGTACCGCAATTGATCGTCGGCGCTTTGGCCCGCTAAAACGCAAATCACATTCAAGCCCAGGCCGCGCAGTTGCAAAATTCTTTTGTCGATCAAATCCACGCCCAGCGTGATTTCAGAGGGTTCACTTTTGCGGTAACCGCACAGTAAAAGGACCGTCATGCTTCGAGGACGAAGTCCCAACGGATCTTCACGGTTCCGTCGGGCTCGACCATTCCTTTGGGCGGGTTGGGGAAGGGCGCGGCTTCGCGGAAGGCTTCGATGGCCGCGGAATCCAGCGCTTCAACCCCGCTTTGCGTAAGAACTTCGACTTTCACTAGTTCACCGTTTTTATTTAGCGTGACCATCACTTGGGTGATGCGGTCGGTGGCCGAAGCGATCGTGCGGCCTTGGCGGTAGATGATTTTCACCTTTTCGCGGACCGTCGGTTCCCAGTGCTGGCGAAGGGCGTCTTTGATGCGTGCGTAGTAGGCGAAGTAAACAAATTCACGCGTGCTCAACAAAGTTTGTAAGCCGGTGTTGACGTCCTTCAGGTGGTCTTCGGTTTGCGAGGGATTGCCGTTCTCATCCGTCTGCGGGGCTTTCGGACCGGGCATCAGCGCATACTTCGGAGTAAGATCTTTTAGGGCGGGCAGTTCGCCTTTTTCGCGATGTTTAGCGGTTTTTTTCTCATCGCTGGTCAGCTCTTGATTTTTGTCGCCGTCAATAGCGCCTTCATCCGGCTGGCCGCCTTGGGCGGTGTTCTCGAATTTTCCGCTGCGCTCGGCGCGCGTTTGCTTGATGACCTTCTGGTTGAAGGCACTTAAGAAGCGCGCGTCTTCAGGTGTCTCGTCGTTAAGTTGTTTTTTCTGGTCGACGATTTGGTCTTGCCGTTTGGTTTTCTCACGCATGTCCTTTTCCGCGGGGGGAGGCGTTAGCTCATCGGGGGCCAGATACTCGACCTCGACAACGGCCGCCTTAGGCGGGATCGCGGGCGCGCGCAACTGCACCAGAACGACGAACAAAAACATGTGCGTGAGCAGCGAGAGCAACACGAACATTGCGGTGGGTGATTTGAACTTAGCGCGCATGTTGATTTATCGGCCGGAATTCACTGGTCCTTAAGGCGCGTTTCTGCCAGAATTTAGGGATGCGCTTTGATGTGTGGGCTCAAACCGATGTCGGCTTAAAACGCGATATCAATCAGGATGCGATCTTGGTCGACCACGACCTCAATCTTTTCGTCGTAGCCGATGGAATGGGCGGCCACAAAGGCGGAGAAGTCGCCTCCGCGCTCGCCGTCGAAAGCGTGCAAGACGTCATCGCCCGTCGAAGTAAGGAGCCAAAAATCTCACCGCGTAAGATCCTGGCCGAGGCTTATCGCGAGGCCAGCGCGCGCATTCACCATAAGAGCACCCATGAGAGCCCGGAATTGATGGGTATGGGTACGACGATGGTCTTGATGTGGGAGTATCGCGGACGTGTTTATATCGGAAATGTGGGCGATTCCCGCGCCTACGTTTTTATCGCTCCCGATTTGTGGCAACTCACCGAAGATCATTCTTTAATTAACGAACAAGTGCGGGCCGGCGTAATTTCCGAGGAGGAAGCTCCTCACGTCGTGGGCCGTAACGTCATCACCCGCAGTGTCGGTTTCGAGCGCGAAGTCATGGTCGACGTTCTTGAGCGCGAGCCCCAGCCCAATGAAATGTATCTGCTCTGTTCCGATGGACTGTGCGGTCTAGTCCAGCCCGACCGCCTTCTGCACATATTTCAGACGACTCCGCCGGAAGAAGCTGTGGCTAAGTGCATCAAAGAAGCAAAGGCTGCTGGCGGAGATGACAATATTTCCGTTATCGTGATTCGACCCAAAATTGGCGGTTGACGCAATGGATTAATGAACCCTAAATAGGGGTTCATCGGTCATACGAATATGAGCACAGGCAAAGTTATGCAAGACAAGAGCTTCACCATTCTTATTGCCAGTAACCGCGACGGCGGGACGTATAAACTCACACTCCGTTCGGGTTGGGTTAAGGCGTTGGGATTCTTGGGCTTTTGTGCAATTCTGTTGGCCTCGACCGCGGCTTTGGACTATGTCGGCTTGCTGCTCAAGGCGAACGAAAATCGCTATCTCAAAACCGAAAATAGTGAGCTCAAAAAGCAGTTCGAAGTGGCGGAGGAAAAACTCTCCAGCCTCGAAAGCAGTCTTGAGCGCATTCAGAACTTCACCAAAAAGTTAAACCTGATCACCAATGTCGAGGATGAAGAGCGAGTTTTGAAACTGGCCCTTAGTCCATCCTCCCGCAATGTGGGCGACGCTTCGGCCGTCACGCGAATGCCGTCGAGCGAGTTTTTGATGCGCGATCCGCAGCCGAGCAGCGAGCGGCCGTTCGTCGACGAAAAGTCGGGTGAAATTGCCGTCGCCCATGAGGCCAGCCGTGATTATGCGTCACTTTCGGTGCGCATTGATCGTGCGCTTAGGACTTCTCAGCTGCGTGAACAAGGTGTTCTGCAATTGTGGGATTCATTAAGTGAACGTCAGAGCTTACTTGCGGCGACGCCGACCATTAAGCCTTCGCGCGGGTTTTACACTTCACGTTTCGGTTACCGTGCGGATCCGTTTACCAATCGTCCGATTATGCATGCGGGCCTCGATATGGCGGCGCCCCCGGGGACTCCGGTTTATGCTCCCGCCGACGGCGTGGTTTCTTATGTCGGTTACGAGGGTGGTTACGGCAAGCTTGTTTCCATCGATCACGGTTACGGCGTGGTCACGCGCTTTGGCCACAACTCGCGCGTGTTTGTCGAGCAAGGCCAGCATGTGCATCGCTGGGATGTGATCTCGGCCGTCGGTTCCACCGGCCGCTCGACCGGCGCGCATGTGCACTATGAAGTGCGCATTCACGGTATCGCGGTTGATCCGACCAATTATATTTTGGTCGAGTAGCTGGCTACCACTCTCCGGAAAATCCAAAACTATTTCCCAAATCCCAGAACACTTTTTTCTTCGTGATCTTGTCCTTCGGCTGATCGGGGATGGCGATTCCTATTCTTGGATTAGTGCTGATGTCCTGCTTGATTTGACCATTCTTCGCTTCGCAAGTTTCTTGAACCAGGTCGAGATACGCTTTTGTTCTTCTGAATAGCGTGAAGCCGCCTTCGATCAGATGCGGATTCAGACTTTGCGGGGCGAGCTCGCAGTCGGCCTGAGTAAAGTTATCCAGGCGGCCGCGAAATAAAATGAAAGTGCTTTTGCCTTCGAATTTGATCTCTCGGTACCTTCGCCCGTTTAAGATCACCCACCGCTCTTCGGTGGTGATGTTTTGATTTTGTTCGAGCGCCTGTTCAAAGGCTGATTTGTCCTGCGCGCGGCTGCTGAGTGCGAAGATCAAAAGGGGAATAAGCCTTAGCATTCTCGAAGATTAGCAGCCGGGAATTAAAATTTGAGTAAATTGGAATGAAAAAGCCACTGTATCGAAAACCACACCTCGCGCAGAGTGTATTTTCCGATACAACTCACCTTCGGCGCCGAAGGTAAAAGCCAAAAAAAAACCCACGCGTTCGGCGTGGGTTTTTTGTCCAGAACCAGAAACGTATTAACGTTTCGAGAACTGAGTGCTGCGGCGAGCGCCGTGCTTTCCGTATTTTTTGCGTTCCACCATGCGGGAATCGCGAGTCAGCATGCCGGCTTTTTTCAAGACCGTGCGCAATTCGGGATTGATCGCAACCAAAGCGCGGGCGACACCGTGACGGATCGCTTCGCTTTGTCCGGTCACGCCGCCACCGACGACGGTGACGCGAGCATCGAATTGGTTCTTAGTGTCCGTTAAAGAAAAGGGAATGATGACCGTGGTGCGAGCCGTGGGAGTGGGCATGTAGGCGTCAAGGGTCTTGCCGTTGACGGTGAACTTGCCGGTGCCGGCGGTCAAAAATACGCGTGCCGCGCTGGTTTTACGGCGGCCGGTTGCGTAGAAAACTTGTGCTTTAGCCATGTCCTAATATCTCCCTTAGTCTTTCAGATTCAGTATTTCGGGTTTTTGCGGAGCGTGGGGATGAGTCGGTCCCGGATACGCTTTGAGCTTGTGGATGAGTCTCTTCGAAAGTTTGGTTTTGGGCAACATTCCCGCAACGGCTTCACGAATAATCATCGTCGGATCTTTTTCTTTCACTTGCGCGGCGCTGAGCTCTTTCAAAGAACCGAAGAAGCGCGAGTGCGAATAGAATTTTTCGTCATTCCATTTGTTACCCGACATTTCAACTTTGTCCGAATTGATAACCACAACGAAGTCGCCGGTATCAACGTGGGGCGTGAACGTCGGTTTGTTTTTACCGCGGATGATTTTGGCAATCTCGGTGGCCATACGGCCAAGAGTTTTGCCGGAAGCATCGATCACGTACCACTTTTGCTGAACTTCGGGGGAGCCCGCTTGGGCATGCCAGGTTTTCATACGTATTCCTTACAAGCGCTAAATCGTTTGAGAGAGGGAAGTTCTAAAGTTTTAGGCACTTCTTGTCAAGGGCTCGGGGGTATTCAACGCGGTAAAGGTAAAGTCCATGAGCCGGCGCGGTGGTCTTGGCGGCTTGGCGGTCTTCGGCGGCGAAAATCGCCCGCAAATCGCCGATCCCGCCCTTGTTACGCTCAAGGTGAAGAAGGGTTCCGACAAGGTTTCGCACCATCTGTTTGAGGAAGCCGGTGCCTCGAATTTCGAGCTCCCAAAGCGGGCCCGAGCGCTGCGCAAAGCGACAAATATCAACATGACGAACCGTGGATTTAACAGGGGTTCCAGAGGTTTGGAAGCTTTTGAAGTCGCGTTTGCCCTCCACCTGCTTAGCCATTTGCTGCAAGATTTTAAAATCGAGCGGGTTGGGCACCCAAAGGGCGCGCTGATGCCAAAGGGCCGAGCGGATCGGGTGATTCCAAAGCCGATAAATATAGGTTTTGCGCTGTGCGCTTGCGAGGGCATGGAACTCCTCGGGAGCGAGCCAGGCGCCTTTGACGGCGATCGTTTCGGGTAAAAGGGCATTGAGGCTGCGCACCAATTTATCTTCGCGCGCTAAGATTTTGGGCGCTTCAAAGTGCACGACTTGGCCGACCGCGTGGGTTCCGGCATCGGTGCGGCCCGAACCGATGGTTTTGATGGGCTCGTTATAAATCTGCGTGAGAACGGTTTCGAGTGTGCCTTGCACGGTCGAGCGGCCGGGCTGTTTTTGCCAGCCGTCAAAGGGCACACCGTCGTAAGAAATTAAAAGCCGGATCTTGCGCATGAGGGTTTTGGAGTACCTTCAATGCTGCGAATTCGTCAATGAACGGCGCTGCTTTCGGCGCCGGAGGCCGCGGGCTGAAGGTTCACGCTGTATTTTTCTTTCAACTGTTGCTGGCAAAGCGAGTCCGAGCAGCAGGCGCCCATGATCGAGAGGCCGAACATTTGTCCCACCATTTTGTAGCGCATCTCTTTGCTGAGATCTTTATACAAAGCTTGGTTGGATTTGAGAC
Source organism: uncultured Pseudobdellovibrionaceae bacterium (assembly GCA_964628445.1). Taxonomy (GTDB): domain Bacteria; phylum Bdellovibrionota; class Bdellovibrionia; order Bdellovibrionales; family UBA1609; genus JALHOQ01. The sequence goes on from CAZVOP010000014.1 coordinate 43,355, forward strand.
GGGATTTTGCGGCCTCGGCTTCCTTTTCGGGGCTGTGACGAAACATCAAATTGCGCTCCGCCAGCGGCATTTCGCGTGATACTTGCCGGCACTCTTTGTCTTCGCAATCGGCAATGGTGGCTTTGAGCGCGCTACCTTGCGGATGAATCGTGTCGATGGCTCTGGCGTACGTCACTTGCACGGGCCAGGCGGACACGGTGACCAACTGGGTTTTGTTGGTTTCAATTCCCTGCACGATAAATTGCGTCGGGGATTTTGGCGTGATTTTGAACGTTGGATCTTGGCCGTAACCCGGGCCGTAAGTGAAGCTTGCGGTTTGCACGAGGTTGTTGCTGGTGCACTTCACTGTATTCCTTGCGCCGAGCAGGCGGCTCACCATATTGCCGGACGGAAGGAACTCCATCAGATTTTTTCCGGGGCCGGAGGCGGGATCGCTGGCCGCGACGACCTCATTCGCTTGGCCGGTCATGCCGGGGCCCAGCGAATAAAAGAATAGGGCGTCTTTCGCTAAATTTTTTCCGTCGTCGGCGTGGGCTTCGGGAAGGAACATCACGGATGCGTTTCGTTGGCTTTTGAATAAGTTGTCGATCGTGCGGGCCATCGACGGGTTATTTGTTTTGTCGGTTAGGATTTTTCCATCCAGCCACAAGATCGCCGGATTCGACATTTTCAGCCAGATGGCGCGGAATACGGTTTTGTCGTGGGAAACGGCTTCGATCACGCCGTGCTCGCTGAAGATTTTCAGATCGCGGCGCGGGCGCCACTGGTTCAGACGGTATTTGAATTCGGCGCGGTCCTGGTCATCGCGAATTTCTTTTAGGAATTGCTGAACGCAAGCGGCCTCGCCGTGCGGATTTTGCAGAACATGTTCCATGGTGCAATTGACGGAAGCCATCGCGAGACTTTGGCTGAACAGCAAGGAGAATAAAATCATTTTAGAACTCCATTAAGAAGCCGGCGTTGATCAGGTCGGAAGTGAAATCGTAACGTTGGGTGATGGCCACGATGGTGCGGTACTCGACGGTCAGGTAAACGCGGTTGATTCCGTATTCGCGATCCAGCTGAATGCGCGCACTATTGTCGAAGTAGGTAAGGTTCAAAGCGACGCCGCCCGCCGCGTACCCGGCCAGCGACCCGCCGACTTTGGGAGGCTTACTGTCGTCGCGAACTTCGGCGAACGTGAAGGCGATCCCGCCGCCTTCCGCATAGGGAACGAAGAGCTGCTTTTCCCAAAACTGCGCGCGGTAAACGAGGCCTGCGGAATTCGGCATGGCCACGAAGGTGAAAATTTCGCGCGGGGTTTTGCCGGTGTTCACGCTGCCGGTTTTAAAGTGACCATTGCCTTGCGCGATATAAGCGCCGGTGCCGGCGCGCAGTCCGATTTTGCCTATCGCGCCCTGAAGAAGTTGCCACTCGTAAGCAAACAAGATGGCTGGGCTTGAGGTTTGGTCGTAATTGTCGGCGAAAGTGGAGCCGGCCCCGTCAGAGTCGGGGTTGGTGAGGTTTTTGGGGTCGAAGATGCCGAAGCCGAATGAAGCCGCGCGCTTTTGCTCGGTCTCTTCCACTTTATAGATGTAAGTGCGATCCTTGGTGATGCGGATCAAACCTTTTTCAGCGAAGGGATGGGCCACTTCTTTTTCGTTTTGGTGTTTGCTCCAGTCGAAAATTTTTTCGCCCGAACCGCTCGAAGGTTTTTCTCCTTCGCTGACTGGGGAGTAATCGCTCTTTACATTGGATTTGGAAGCCTCTTCCAGATGGTCTTCGGGCGTGCTGTGGTCGACTTCTTCTTGCACGTCGTAGTCGGTATTGGACTCGTCCGGCGGCGTTTGCGCATGCGCTTGAAGTGAGCAAATGAAGATTAGGGAAACGAGCCAATACTTACTCAAGCGGTGCCGTTTTCCTGACCCTTAAAAAGGGCAGTGCGAGAAGTAACGAGATCAATGACAAGGTGAAAGCAAGCGCCGGCCAAATCCCAAACGACAAGGCCATGCGGCTGAACCCGTAAGCGGGCCACAGCAGCACGCGGGCACCTGCGCGCATCATCGGTTTGTCGTGAATGTAGCGCGCGAGATACGGGCCGTAATGGTAGTACCATTTCACAAATTTGCGGCCCCAAGAATAAGGCAGCAGTCTTTTGTAACGGAAGTCGCGGAACGTTTTTAATTTAGGTTCAAGTCCCGAACCGTAGGCCGCCGTGGCGACGAAGCAGTTAACGTCGTCGGTGAGAAGGCCGAGGACTTCATCGGGCGTGGCGGCGTACTTACAAGCGGGTGGTGCCGTGCCATTGTTGCAATCGGTGTTGTTTCCATCGGGCATCATTAAGACGAGGTTGTTGCCTTCGTCGACTAAGCCGATACGGAAAAAATGTAAGACGCCGTTCGCGAGCCCGTCGACGACGCTGTTGTCGAGGGTGTTGCCGTTTTCAACTAAATTAAGATCTTGCGGTTCAAGCCCGGTGCCGGGGGTGGCTTCGGTCATGTTGGTGGTTGACGAGAAGACGCGGACTTTAACTGCTTTGCTGCCATAGCCTAGGCTGAGTCCCGTCGTCGCGGATATTGGATCCTCGATATAAACTTTTTCGTCGCCGGGATAAGGAGTGAAGTCGCTGATTCCCTCGGTACTGCCGGAGGTGCCGTATACATCATATCCAGTGGGAACACGGATCAGTTTGACTTGAAAATCGACGCCCTCTTCATCGGAGTCGACGGCGCCATTGAGGTTTTTGTCGACGTAGAGTCTGAGCTGCACGAGTCCCGTCGCCGTAGAGCAAGGGCCCGGAGTAGGAGTCATCATGTTGCACAGGTCATCCCAACGGACACTCGCGGCATCGCCCACATACGGTAAAATGTGCGTGGGAATAAATTTGTCCGTGGCGCGGGCGATAATAAGATTCCCGGAGTCCGTGTGAGTCGCCGCCACCCGCAAAATTAAAGTGCCGTAAATCGAGGTGGTGTTGCAGGCGACGGGGGTGGTAATGCCGGCGCAGGTGTCCACAGGGTTCGATCCGTCACCAGTTACACTCGATCCCACCATTCCGCCGAAAAAAGTCGGCGTGCCAGTCAAAGTGATGTTGGAATAACCGCTTCCGCCCGTAATAACCGGGGCGGCGGCAAAGGCCGAGGCAGAAAATAACGCAAAAGCGGCGACAGAAAATAGACGCATGATTCATGACATCACGAGGCCTAAATTAAGTCAAAAATCCTCTCGGCAATTTGAATGCCGTTAAGGGCCGCGCCCTTGCGGAGATTGTCGGAAACAATCCATAACAGCCAAGTCTGCGGGTCTTCGAGGTCTTGATGGATGCGGCCGACGGCGACGGGATTGGTGCCGTTCATTTTAGCAGCCGTGGGATAATGTGATTGGCTGGGGTCGTCTTCGACAACTAGACCGGCCTGGGAGCTTAAAGACTTGAGCAGTTGATCGCGCGTCGCGGCCTTCTTTAGACGCACCCATACGGCCTCCGAATGGGCGTTCCAGGCGGGAATGCGCACGGTAAAGGCGCTAATGCGAAAAGTGGAGTCGCGCAGGATCTTCTTGGTCTCGCGCATGATCTTCATTTCTTCCGAGCAAAAGCCGTTGGCGTCGAACGAGCCGATTTGCGGGATGCAAGACATCGCGATCGGATGTGGAAAAACCTGGGGAGAAGGCGCGTCCTCGCCCTTGGTCCAGCTCTCGGTTTGCCGGTGCAGTTCCTCTTGTCCCACGCGACCCGCGCCGCTGACCGCCTGATAGGTGGCGACATGAACCGACTCCAGACCAAAGTCTTTGCGCAGCGGATTGAGGGCCACGGCCAACTGGATCGTCGAACAATTCGGGTTGGCGATCAACTTCGCCGATTTACACAGATCGCCGTTCACTTCAGGCACGATCAGCGGTGAGTTGTCGTCCATGCGGAAGGCCGCGGAATTGTCGACCGCGACGGCGCCGGCTTTGATCGCGAGTGGCGCCCATTCTTTTGAAATGTCGTCGCCGCTTGAGAAAAAAACAAGATCGAGGCCATTGAAGCCGTCGGCGCTCAAGACTTCGACGGGGATATCTTTACTTTTGAATTTGCGCGTTTGCCCGCTGGAGCGCTCGCTTGCGAAAAGCTTCAAATGGCCCACCGGAAATTTGCGCTCTTCCAGCAACTGCAGAAAAACTTCGCCGACTACGCCGGTCGCGCCGACCACGCCGACGTTCAAATTACGCATCATTGGTTTCAAATTCCTCATGCAGATCTTCGCCCACTTCCGGCGTGATCGCCTTCATCTTGCGCGGTCCGCGCCCCAAGCGCCAGATGCCGAACACCGCGCCGAGTATCGCGTAAGTGATAAACAGAACAAACAAAGTCGTTTCGGGTCGGATCGCCACCATCGCAAAAATAAAAACTCCGACGGGCAGATATCTAAACGGCAAGCGGTGTCTGAAGTCGATGTCCTTAAAGCTGCGGTAACGGAAAGTCGAAACCATCACAAAACCCAAACCGAAAGTCATCGCGAGCAGGCCCCAATGTCTGGCGGCATCAAGCTCCAAATCTTCGAAAGCCAAAACGCTGGAAGCGACAATGCCGGCCGCCATCGGAATCGGTAAACCCTGGAAGTAACCCTTTTCGACGGTGTCGCTTTGCACGTTGAAGCGCGCAAGTCTTAAAGCCCCGCAAGCGAGGTAGAAGAACGAAGCCAGCCAGCCTAGCCGGCCGAACGGTTCAAGCGACCACAAAAAAAGCATAAGGCCGGGGGCTAAGCCGAAGGTGATCAAGTCGCTAAGCGAATCCAGCTCGGCGCCGAAGCGGCTGGTGGAATTGGTCGCCCGCGCGACCCGTCCGTCCAACTGATCGAAGATCGCTCCGATCACGATCGCATAGGCAGCCCAAGTGAAATTACCGTTGATCGAATAGACGATCGCGAAAAAGCCGAAGAACATATTCACGACCGTGAGCAAATTGGGCAGCACGTAGATGTGCATGCCCACGCGCTTTTTCATCTTAGAGTCCTCCGAAGACATAAAACAATCCAGTGAGGCAAATTGCGCTCAGTACGGGGAAAACAAGGTTATCATCCAATCCGAACACCGGAACAAGTTCCGAGGCCGCGCCGCTTACGGCGGCAAGCAGGCAAACGATGAACAGGCGCTCCACCATCAGATTCATCCCGAGTAGATAAATCACGGACAGCACGAAGCAGGCAACAAATGCCGCGAATGTTCCTTGCACGCTTTTGTGCCCGACTAACTTGTCGCGCCCGAAACGAATTCCGCAATAACTGGCGAGGGGATCGGCCACGGCCAAAAATAAAATGGCCAGTAAACCCACTTGTTTCGGAAAAACCCAAATGATTAGGGTCACGCCAATCAACATGGAGCTAACTCCGGAGAGTCTGCGCAATTCGCTTTTGCGCATGAACGGGGCAAAAAACACGACCAGAAAACGGTTCAACCGGGGGATAAAAAGACGGCTGACGTCGAAGCCCACAAAGACCGCGCTGAAGGCGATGACCACCCACCGGGCTTTCGGCTGCGGGATAAACCAATACAAAGCAAAGACGATCATAACTCCGACAAAGTGCCAAATTCGGCGCGCTAAATGGATGTCATTGCGAGCTTGTAAAGCCATGCCTATATACATGTCTCAATATGAGCCACAGTCAAAGGATTTCAGGGATTTATGCTATAATCGAGGGGTCTCACGAATGGGAGTTAAGTGCTCAAATCGAGCCTCATTTTCATTTTATTTTTCGCGTCATTGCGCATGCACGCCGCTATGTTCGACGAAGATCATCCAAAGCATTTTGGGGATCATATCGGTTACGTCGGCGACGTCGAAGAAGAGCGCAATAAGCGCGACATCGAGATGGTGATGCTTGAAAAACCCAAGGATGCAGGCCCGCCGCGCACGCAAGTTATCTTTAACGAAAAGCTCTCCAAAGAATTTCAAGATCAATACGCTTACCGCTTCGGACAGACTTCCGCGGAGCAGGTTCTGAACACGCCTTCGCGCACGGACGAGTACACTTACTACACCGGCGAGCGGTTGACGATCGAGCAATACACCCATTACCAGCAGCAATTTGCCGAGTACATGACTCGCCGGTTGGTGGAATACCATGTCGACAATTGGGCCAAGAACGACCGCGATTTTCGCGCGGTGTACGAGCTCAAGGACCGCGTGAGTAATCTCGACGTCAAGGTTGCAAAGTACAAGTTCAAATGGAAATACAATTTCGCCGGTCCGACCATGGATCTGAAGGTCGAAAATCCCTATGACGTGGACGCGCGCGTGCGGATGGAGATGTCGGGCGTGGTTTCCGCACCGAGCGAATACATTTATTCCGTTGGCTATCCCGTCAATCCGCGCGTTGCGGTTTCATTCGTGCACCGGCAGATGGACGGGGTCTATCAATTGGTCGGGACACGGCGCATGAGCAAACATATTTCCACTTCCTTAACGGGCTCCGTAGACACCAAGAGAGTGGGGCCGCTGGTGCAACAGAATCTCGTCCTTGTAGGTTTGACTTGGAACGAGTAGGCGCCTCTTTTTGAAACGTCTCAAATTGAAAGTCTGACTTCCATCTCGTTTCGCTTTTTCGCGCTTCGACCGATGGATAATTGATGGATCGCAATCAAGTGCGCGCGGCACTCCTCAAAATCACAATTGCTGTTTTGGCACTCACTTCGTGGGTGTTCTGGGGCACGATTTACACCAGCCGTCCCGACGAGGTTTCGGCAGCCGGTGCGGTGCCGGAGGATACCCTGGAAACCTTGATCCGCTTGCCCGCGTCTTTACCCGCCAAGCTTGCGCCAAGCACGAAGGTTTTACCGCCGATCAAAATGGATATCTTTAAACTGGCTTGCTGGGACATGAAGGACGAGAGCAACCACGGTACGGACGCCCGCTGGGTGCGCTTGACCGGGCATCCTTGCCAAGCAAGGGACCGTGACTCCGTGACGGTGCGCAACCTTTCGAACGGTTATGTCGCGACGGTTTTTACGGCCGGCAAAAACGATCTCACGACGGATTTCATTCCCCTGCAAATGGGGCAGAACGACATTCTTATCCGCTTCGAAAACGAACCGGGTTCTTCGCTTGAAAGCCGCTTTTTGATCTTGCGCGAATAATCACTAATAGTCGTCGGATTGGGCTTTGGCGGCTTTCTTGGGATCTTCTTTGGGCATAGCCTTCAAAATATCGGAGGCCAGCTTCGAGGGATCCATCGCTTTAAACATCCCGCGCAGCTTCAAATCCCTTTTCACGTCGCTTGAGATTTCGACTTTGGCGTCGCGGATTTTTTCAACCACCCGGCGCAAGCCCTCGTTGTTGCCGATTTCGGGGCGGATTTCGCTGAGCATGTTTTCCAACAAAAAGATGCCGGTCGCTTGCTGCGAGGGCGGAGCCTTTTCACTTTTCACCACGGCTAAGGCTTCCGCGGCTAAACCGGAAATGACGTCGTTAAAAGCCCCGTAGCCGCTGAGCTCACGGCGGACTTCGGGCGTAAGCTTGGCGATCATGTTGTCGCTGTTGGGACGCGAGAAAATCAACTTCAGCGCTTCGCGCAACTGTTCGATGGCTTCTTGGTCGTTGATGTTTTCGTCACTGGTGTTGCTGCCGACCGCGCGGGCCTTTTTCACCTTGGCTTGCACCATGTGATTCATCTCGTCGTAATCCTTGATCATCAGTTCGTTGTACTTGAACTGGGCGGCCGAAGCGGAGAGGGAGAGCAAACCTACAAGGACGATTTTGAGTATGTGCATTAAAAAATGGTAATCATTGCTTCGACGTTTGTCCATGCTGCGTTTGTCCAATTTTGAGACGAAGGCTTTAAAATTCGACAACATGGCTTCTCAGTTCAAAGAGTCTGTGTCAGTATGGCAAAGCATTATTAATCCATATAGAGGAGTTTCCCTTTGAAAAAGTCATCTGTGTTATGGGCGGTCCTGGCACTTTTTGTTGCCGCCGGCTGCACTTCGAAACAACAAATTGAAAAGGCGATTGAGAGCAATCCCGACATCGTTTTCAACGCGATTAAGAAAAACCCGAAGCGTTTTGTGGAAGTGGTCAACGAAGCGGTTCGTACCGCTCAGGAATCCGGCCGTGAAGACGAGGCTAAAGAAGAAGCCGCGCGCATGGACGAAGAATTCAAAAATCCCAAGACTCCGGTTATCGAAGAAGGCCGCGTGATCTTCGGTAAAAAAGACGCGCCCGTCACGATCGTTGAGTACTCCGATTTTCAGTGCCCCTATTGCTCAAAAGGCTTCGGCACCATTAAAGAAGTTGAGAAAATGTACGGCGACAAAGTGCGCGTAGTTTTCAAACACTTGCCTTTGGACTTCCACCCGATGGCGATGCCCGCTGCGAAAATATTCGAAGCGATCGCTATGCAAGATCATAAAAAAGCCGAGAAGTTCCACGATTTGGTTTTCCAAAATCAAAAGGACCTGCTCCAAGGCGGCGAGAAGTTCTTGAAAGAGCAAGCCAAGAAAGTCGGCGCCGATGTCAAGAAAGTCGAAAAGGACATGAACTCGGAAGCAGTTCAAAAGCGCATCGCGGCCGATATGGAAGAAGCGAAAAAGTATGAATTCTCGGGAACTCCCGGCTTCTTGATCAACGGCGTTTCGTTGCGTGGTGCTTATCCCACTCCGGAATTTAAGAAAATCATCGACCGTCATTTAGAGAAAAAAGGCGGGTAAGTTTACGCCGCACCTTCGAGGTGCGGTGTGGTTTCAGAAATAAAAAAAGGAGCCTTGCGGCTCCTTTTTTATTTCTAGCTACCCTAGAACTTCAGTTCGAGCGGCACGTTCTTTAAAGTAATACCCGTAAGCGGATCGATTTCACAGGCCAGTGCGCGGATCGTGACTCCGGCCTCTCGCGCTTGCCTTAGCAAGCGGCCATACTCCGGGTCGATCTCATCGGCCGGTGCGAAATGAGTGCAATCGTGACGCTGAACCACGAACACAATCTCGGCTCCGTGACCTTGTTTTTTCAGCTCCATCAATTCGCGCAAATGCTTTTGCCCGCGCGTCGTTTCGGCATCGGGAAAATAGGCGACTCCGGCTTCGGCGTAGGTGACATTTTTCACTTCGATGTGATGCAGATTCTTTTTCGCCGCCAGGTCCTCGGCACTTTTCGCCAGCACCATATCAAGCCGCGTTTCTTTCGAGATTTTATATTCCTTTTGCGCGACCGGGAACGCATGCCAGTCGCTGATAAGCTTCATCTCCCAAGCTTCATGCACCAAAAAATTAGGCAAGCTGGTGTTCACGCCCACCCAACTGGTCGGGGTTTTGAGGAATTGCAGGGTCGCCTTGAGCTTGCGGGCGGGATTGTTCGATTCGGTGACGACGCATTCGGCGCCCTCAAACAGGCAAGTTTTTAACGAGCCGGTGTTGGGGACATGAGCCACCATAACCGCGCCGTCGAGATGGACGTCGGCGAAGAAGCGTTTGTAGCGTTTGATGAAGGAGGCCGTGCGGGTGGTTTCTTGAAATTTCATTGGCCCTGAGAGTACGTCTAATGCGCCGTTTCTTCGCAGCGGCTAAGCGATGCGTCAGGAATTCTTGGCGGGGCCGGGCCCGGTGGACTTTTGTGCATGCCCTGACTACAACGACGGGGTACTCTCTCGTGACTGAAAGAAGGCAAAATGGCCGAAATCGCGAAGGCGACGGAAACCCCCGCCGCTCCCATTGAATCCAAACCTCCCCGCAAGCGCACGCCGAAGCCGGCGTGGATCAAAATGCGTGCCCCCGCGGGCGAGCGTTATCTGCAGATCAAAGATCTTTTAAAGAGCCTGAATTTGGCGACCGTTTGCCAAGAGGCCCAGTGCCCGAACATCGGCGAGTGCTGGGGTGGCGGCACGGCCACCATTATGCTGATGGGCGAAGTGTGCACGCGCGGTTGCCGCTTTTGCAATGTGAAGACCGGAAATCCCAAAGGCAAATTGGATTTGGAAGAACCGCAAAAGGTTTCTTACGCGATTTCGAAAATGGGTTTGGATTATGTCGTGCTGACTTCGGTCGACCGCGACGATTTGCCGGACGAAGGCTCTTCGCATTTCGCGAAGACCGTTGAGCTATTGAAAATTTCGGCGCCTGATTTGATCGTTGAAGTCTTGGCTCCCGACTTTAAAGGCAACGAAGCTTTTACCGCCGCCATCGTCGATGCCGGCCCCGACGTTTACGCGCACAACGTGGAAACGGTCGAGCGTTTGCAAAAACGGGTGCGCGACCGCCGAGCGGGTTATGCGCAATCGCTGCGAGTTTTGGAGTTCGTGAAAGAGCACGATGACTCCCGCTACACCAAAACTTCAGTGATGCTGGGCTTGGGCGAAAAAGACGACGAGATCATGCAGACTCTGCGCGATCTGCGCGGCGTGGGCTGCGATGTGGTGACCTTCGGCCAATATCTGCAACCTCAACAGCGGCATTTGCCGGTCGAAGAGTTTGTGACGCCGGACAAATTTAAATTTTGGCAGACCGAGGCCGAGAGTATGGGATTTTTGTATGTCGCCAGTGGACCGCTTGTGCGCAGTTCGTACCGCGCCGGCGAGTTCTTCATGAAGGGTGTAATTGAAAAGCGCAAAGCCGAAGGAGGCAAATAGATGGCAACTCAGAACGTAAAACTTCCGGATGTGGGCGAGGGCGTTACCGAAGGTGAATTGGTGCGTTGGCTGGTGAAAGTCGGCGACGTGGTGAAGGCCGATCAGGCCGTCGTTGAGTTGATGACGGATAAGGCGACCGTCGAAGTGCCGTCTCCCTACGCCGGCAAAGTGATTGAATTGAAGTTTAAAGAAGGCGATGTGATTCCGATAGAGACTGTGATGTTGGTTTTGGAAACCGATGGCGCGGCGAAGACCGCGGAGCCCGCGAAGGCATCGCCGCCCCCTGCGCAGAGAGAAGCGCAACAACCGATGGCGGCTAAGCCCGCGCCGCCGTCTTCAGGCGGAATGGATGTTCATCCGCCGGTGGCCGCGTCTCATGTTTTGGCGACGCCGGCGACCCGCCGATTGGCGCGTGAAACGGGAGTGGATATTAATAATTTGCACGGCACTGGATTGGCCGGACGTGTGACTCGTGAAGATGTTTCGGGTGCTAAAGGTGGGGCTTCGTCGGCACCTGTCGCGGCTCGCGGCAAGCTTGAGGTGCCGCGTCCATCCGTGGCCACTCAACCTGGAAATATGGAAGAGCGCGTGCCGCTGCTCGCCTGCGAAGTGTTCCTCGAGCCGCCCGATGACGTCGC
>CAZVOP010000015.1:0-54387 GCA_964628445.1 uncultured Pseudobdellovibrionaceae bacterium
ATAAACTTTCCGACGGTAAGTATTTGTTAAGGGATGCTCCCGTTTCGGCCCCTTCCCTTTCCCCATCCCTACAAGTGACCTCGAAACCTGAGACCATCATCGCCCCCCCAACACCGGTGCGCTCTCAGGATTCGGGTTCCAAGCAAATGGTAGATCAAGATCAGTTCTGGCGGGCGACGCAAGGCTTGTTGAGTGAAATCAAAAAGGCTTACTCGCTCATCCTTCAAGAAAAAGAAGAGCAGCTGCTGCAGCTTAAGGAAGAGGTCGCGGACCTGAAGACTTTGGTCCGCGTCCTTGAGGATGACAACCAGCGACTGAAGAACATCCAGCCGAAAGCGGCTCCACCTATGGATTTTGATCTCGGCCTTGAAGTTTAATTCAATCTAAAAATTATGGGCAGGAAACCATTAGAGAAGTGGGCTTGCCGTTGCGTTCAACGTTAAGAACCATTGAGCCTGTGCCGAGTGCCTCGGCGATTTGATTGTAACCGTGAAATGTTTTGTCGTTGATGGACGTGACTTTGTCCCCGGCCATGGCGCCGGCGCGATACCAGATAGATCCTTGCACTACCGAAGAAATAAGATCGCCCGCGACTTGAATGGAGGCCGCGGCGCTGCTCATGTCGCAAGGCTGGTAAGTGCTGGTCACGACCGTTTGGCCGCGAAGCGTGGAAGTTTTTTGTTTGCAAGCCGGCGCATAAGCGAGTGTGCAGGCGCGGCGGATATAGGAGATTCCTTTTTGCCGTTCTTTCGCGCTTTTGCTGCGTGAGAGAGAAACTCCGTAATCGTAGCAAGAAGTGGCGATCCCGTTTTCACATCTCTTGATAAGGCCAGCGAGGAAAGCCTTTTTGCCTTTACTGATGGGGGCGACTCTTTTGGGCGTCGCGAACGCGCTCACCGCCAGTAGGCTTAAACCGACAATGAGCATATGGATCGCGCGCATCGGATACTTTCTATGCGGCGGCGGCCGGAGCTTTGGGCTTTTTGCCGTGCTTTTCTTTGGGCTTTTGCTTGGGCGCTTTTTTATCGAACGCCATCGCGAAAACCTCATCCAAATTCTCGACAAAAACGAAGCTCATTTTCTTCTTAAATTCTTCCGGGATATCGGTGATGTCCTTTTGGTTCGCGAGCGGCAGAATGATGTTGGTCACTCCGTGCGTCAGCGCGGCCAAAGCTTTTTCGCGGATTCCACCAACGGGAAGGACGCGTCCGCTTAGGGTGATCTCACCGGTCATCGCGATATCGCGGCGGATTGGCACTCCGGTCATCAAACTTGTCAGTGCGGTCGCCATTGTCACACCGGCGCTGGGTCCGTCTTTAGGAATCGCGCCTGCAGGTAAATGGATATGCACTTCGTTTTGATCGAAGAAATCTTCATCGATACCAAGCTCTTCATAATGGGCGCGGGCATAAGACCAAGCGGCGCGTGCCGATTCCTTCATGACGTCGCCGAGCTGTCCGGTAAGCACAAGGCCGCCCTTACCTTTCATCTTCAGTGCTTCGACATAAAGGACTTCGCCGCCAGCTTGAGTCCAAGCCAATCCGGTCGAGATACCGACTTGGTTTTCGGTCAGGCGCTCTTCTTTTAAAAAGCGGGGGGGGCCAAGCAGTTCGGGGATGGACTGTGCGGTGACGATCACTTTTTCTTTGTGGCCGAACACGAATTTCTTCGCGACTTTGCGGCACAAGGATCCGACTTCACGCTCAAGATTACGCAAACCGGCTTCGCGGGTGTAATGCGCGATCAAGTACATTAAGCCGTCGTCGGTGATTTCGATTTGCTCAGGGGTGATACCGTTGGCTTCGATCTGACGATCCACCAAGTGGTCTCGCGCGATCAAAAGCTTATCGTTATTGGTGTAACCGCTGATATGAATCGTTTCCATCCGGTCGCGCAAGGCCGCCGGGATATTTTCGTAAACGTTGGCGGTGGCGATGAACAATACATTTGAGAGATCGAAGTCGACGTTCAAATAATTGTCGCGGAACGAATGGTTTTGTTCGGGGTCGAGGACCTCGAGCATGGCCGCGCTGGGATCGCCGCGAAAATCGGAGCCGAGCTTATCGATTTCGTCGAGAACGATCACGGCGTTGTTCACTTTTACGGATTTTAACGCTTGGATCACTTTGCCGGGCATTGCGCCGACGTAAGTGCGGCGGTGGCCGCGGATCTCGGCTTCGTCCTTCACGCCGCCCAAGGCGATGCGGAAGTATTCACGGCCCATCGAGCGCGCGATCGATTTGCCTAAGCTCGTTTTTCCGACGCCAGGAGGACCCACGAAACAAAGAATCGGGCCTTTCATGCTGTTTTCTTTTAATTTGCGCACGGCAAGGAATTCAAGGACGCGGTCTTTGGCCTTTTGCAGATCGTAGTGGTCTTCGTCCAAGATGTCTTTGGCGCGGTGAAGATCCAAGTTGTCGACGGTGCTCTTGTTCCAAGGCAAGTCGACCATCCAGTCCAAATATGTACGCACCATGCTGGCTTCACTTGCGTCAGGGTGCATGCGCTCAAGACGCGCCATTTGTTTAAGCGCTTCGATTTGTGTCGCCTCCGGCATGCCGGCTTTGATGATGCGTTCACGGAGCTCTTCCATCTCTTCGCCCTTGGCATCCGCTTCGCCCAGTTCATTCTTTATAGCGCGCATCTGTTCGCGTAGGAAATACTCGCGCTGGCTCTTGGACATTTCGTCCTTAGCGGTGGAGCGAATCTGCGCTTGCATTTGCAAGACTTTGAGTTCGTTGGCGAGGATTTCGTTAACTACAGCGAGGCGTTCTTTGGGATTGAAAGTTTCAAGGACTTTTTGTGCATCTTGAATTTTGAGATTCAAATTGCTGCCGATCAAATCGGCGAAGCGGCCCGGGTCAGCGACGTCGTCTAAAAGTAAAAGGATGTCGGGAGCAAGCATGCGGCCAAGAGCGATGATTTTTTCAAGATGTTCTTTGGCGTTGCGGATCATGGCTTCGAATTCGACGTTCGAGCCTTGAAGCGGAGTTTCCTCGATTTTTTCAACGGCGACTTCGAAGCTCGGCTCGGCGCGGTTAAAGCGCTTGATGCGGCCTTTGCTCACGCCTTGGATCAATATCTTTACGCGACCGTCGGAAAGTTTGCGCATGCGCATGATCATCGCGATCGTGCCGATGCGGTAGATCGAATTTTCCGTGGGATTTTCTTCCGTCACTTCTTTTTGCGACGCCAAGAAGATCAAGCGATTCTTGCTTAAAGATTCTTCCACCGCTCTGATCGATGATTCGCGGCCAACATAAAGTTGGAGAACCATGTAGGGAAACACCACAATGTCGCGAACCGGAAGCATGGGAAGTGTTTCGGGAATCTCTAATACTTTGTCGTCGAAGCTCATTTAGGTCCTCCGCAATGGTGCGGTATAGGGTGTTGCTCTCATAAAGCTTGTCGGCGAGGAAGTGCTTTCGCTTTAAGGGGAGTTCACGCGAGGTTAGTCGTGAATTTGGGGGTGGTAACAACGACTTAGACCTTTCCTGGACTGTTGTTTTTTGTATCGGTCACTCGAAGTAAATCGCTTATTAGCTGAATTTCGTTAGAGATTGACTGGTGAGCCTGGACTAAGGGTCGATTGATCCTTAAGAATATAATTATGCATAGATTCCATAAATGGATTTCATATCGAATATTTCTTGAATGCCTATTTCTGGTCCTCGCCGTGTTCGTGGTCTATGCGAATGTTTACGAAAATGCATTTCTTTATGACGATGAGTTCCTCATTCTGAGAAACGAGGCAATCCGCTCCCTGAGCGGCTTGTGGACGATATTTACATTGTCGTCGACGGGCGGGGCCGGCAGCGTCGACAACTTTTACCGTCCAATGCAGGGCTTTTTATATTTGATCGTGTATGGTTTGGGTGGCGAGTCGCTTTTTGGATTTCATTTTCTAAATATTTTATTGCACGCGTTGAATGCCGTGTTGGTTTTTGGGCTGGGCTTGAAGCTGGGCCTTGACCGGCGGGCTTGTTTTTTTGCCGCACTGATATGGTGCGTGCACCCGGTCCATACCGAGGCCGTGACTTATATGAGCGCGACCGCGGACCCTCTGTACGCGCTGTTCGTGATGCTCAGTCTAGTGATTGGCCTGCCGGATTTTCGCGGTTGGCGGGTCTTGGGATCCTGCTTGTGTTTTGTTTTGGCGTTGATGAGCAAGGAGTCGGCGATTGTGACACCCGCCCTCGCGATGGTGTGCCTATGGTTGATCGCGCCTCGCCGCTGGAATTGGCGGAGTTATTTGCGCACGATCCCGCTTTGGGTCGTGGCCGCTCTTTATATGATTGCGCGAAGCACGATTCTCGATTTCAACCGCACTTTTGATTTTTACCAGAAACCAAATTTCTATACCGAAAATATTTGGTACCGGATTTTCACGGCTCTCGCGACTTTGCCGGAGTATAAGTCCTTGTTGATCTGGCCGGCAGAGCTGCATATCGACCGGACTTTTCCCGTATTTGTTTCATTCTTGACCTTGCCGGTGGTTTTGGGATTCGCGATGATTTTGACCGGATTGCTTTGGGCGGTATGGTCCTATCGTCGGGGGCGGCTTGGCTTGCCGTGGGGATTCGCCTGGTTCGGGGCTGCGCATGCTCCGCATACGGGAATTTTGGTCGCGGTGAATGCGTTGGTTTTGGAACACTGGATGTATTTACCGTCGGTGGGATTGTTTTTGGGCGCTTCGGCCTCGCTCGTGCCCCGATTGAAAAGTCCGTCCACGCGGTATTTAACCGGGTTTCTGTTTGCGGCGGCAGTGATTGCGCTGGGGACGCGCACTTGGCAACAGAACAAAATGTGGGCCGATCCGGTGTCTTTTTACTCACACATCATTCATTTCAGTCCGGATGTCCCGCGGGTGCATAACAATTTGGGAATGGCTTTGGCGGACCTAGGTCGCTTTGATGAGGCGATTCACGAATACAAAGAGACGATTCGGTTGTCGGCGGGCCTGCCGCAGCCGTATCACAATTTGGCGCAACTTTATTTTTCGCGCGGGGACGTGCATGAAGCGCAGGAATATTATGAGAAGGCTTTGGAGCAAGATCCGCACTTCTTTTATTCGGCTTTCGCGTTGAGTGAAATTTGGCGATCGCGTGGGAATATGGAGTTTGCGGATAAATATCGCAAGCAGGGCGAGTCTTCGCGCGGAATATTGCGGCGCTAAATTGTTGGTTATGCGAATATCGGACGGCTCGGACAGCAACTAATATTATTTAGATCTAAAGCGAAAGCATGGTACACATAGCCGCTTTCGGAGGGTCTATGAAATTAAGAAATCTATGTGATCAATCATTATGGTCTAGCGCAATGAAGTCGGCGAGCAACGAGCGGGCGGCTTTGACAAATCTTTTGCATCATCTTGTCGAGATTGAACGACGCAGACTTTTCTCGAAATATAAGTTCACCTCGATGTTTGACTATGTCGTCAGAGGCCTGAAGTACAGCGAGGCTGAGGCAGGCCTTCGAATATCGGCAATGCGTCTCTTACGCGATATTTCGGAAATTGAGGGGAAAGTGGCTGATGGCTCGCTGTCGATAACAAATTTGCGTCTTGCGCAAAAGATGTTTGCGACTGAACTAAAGAATGGCCGCAACATGGATAAAAGCGCAAAGATGGAAGTGCTTGATCAATTGCTGAATCTTTCCACGCGGCAAGCGGAAAAGGTTGTCCACGCGATCTGCCCATCAATGGATTTGCGCAAGGAACTTCATTTTAATGACATCCAAGATGAGGCTTTGCGAGAAAAGCTCCTTCGCTTAAAAGGAAAATTTGCCCATATAAAAGGGGACATGAGCTTAATCGAGGTTCTGCATAAGTTATGCGACGACGCCCTTATGGAGAAATTACCTCGCGCGCAAGATGTGGTTTTCGATACAGAATCGACGGCTGCCGTAAGGCGGGCGGTTTGGGCTCGTGACGAAGGGATGTGCAGCAATTGTGGATCGACGTATGCCGTTGAGATCGATCACATCCTGCCGCAAGCGGCGGGCGGGGCGTCGACGTTGGAAAATATGCGGTTGCTTTGCCGGTCGTGTAATCAGCGAGCGGCGATTGAGTATTTTGGACGTGAGAAGATGGAAGGGCATTTGCGAGAAAGCGTGACCCCGTACTCAGCCGACTTTCTTGATAGGCGGCGAAGATTTGGTTGAGTCCTCGCGCAGTAACGACGTGAAAACATCCAACTGGGTGTGCATATAACGAATTTGCGCGTCCAAGATCAGGCCAACGCCAAAGAAAACCGCCGACATGACCATCAAGCTTGCCGCTAAAATCGCGAGCGGCACGTGATAAACGTACGAAGACCGGATGTAATCGGCAATGGGAGACCAGCCGGCGGCGAGACCGCAGGCGAAGAACAAGCATCCAAACGTGGAGAAAAACATCATCGGCTTATAGTGACGCACAAGATGCGCAATGAACTTCAGGATCAAGAAGCCATCGCCCCATGTGCGCAACTTCGAATGGCTTCCTGCCGGCCGCTCTCCATAAGGGGTGGGGATTTCCACCCACGGCAAGCCGCTGGCGAAGGTCTGCAGCGTGAATTCGGTTTCGATTTCAAATCCGCCCGAACGTAAGGGAATACGGCGGACTAAGTGGCGTGAAACCGCACGATAGCCGGAAAAAATGTCGGTAATTTTTTGGCCGAACAGCACGCGCACCAAAAATGAGAACATTTTGTTGCCGAACAGGTGTAAGGGTCGAAACGATTTGTCGGAAAACTTCTGCAGGCGTGTGCCGACCGCCATTTCAAAACCGTCATTGGCTACGGCATCGATCAATTGGGGAGCATGTCCGATGGAGTACGTGTCGTCACCATCAACGATCAAATAAACATCGGCGTCCAGGGTGCGAAGTGCATGGCGAACAACATGGCCCTTGCCCTGCATCCGCGAATTCACCACATGAGCGCCGGCTTCGTGCGCGCGTATTGCGGTGTCGTCGTGAGAGTTGTTATCGAAAACAAAGACTTCCGCTTCAGGCAGGTGACGCCGGCAATCGGCGACCACTTTGCCGATGGTGATCTCTTCGTTGTAACAGGGTATGATGACGGCCACTCGCATATATAGTTCTTATCGGTGCAAAGTGGCTCACCTTGAGGCGAGAATCAGGCGCGCTTGGGTTGGTCGGCTTCGCGGATTTCTGCACCCTCAATACTAAGTCGAGTCCATGGAATGGCCAGCAGGCGGGCCTTTTCGATCGGTTCTTCCGTTTCTTCGCAGATTCCGAAGGTCCCGCGCTCGATTCTGGCCAAGGCGGATTCGATTTCGATCAATTGCGTGCGCAACCGGATTTGCGTCGCGAATAGATTGTTTTCGGCAAGCAGGGCATTGGTCTGGTCGGCCTCGTCGCCGCCCCCGCCTTCATTGCGCTCGCGAAAATCGCGGAAATGAGTTTGGAAGCGATTCAGAAGATCGGCCTTAGCGGTTAAAAGTTTTTGCTTACAGACCGTAATTACAGATTTTTCGATCATAAATCCCCCAATCCTGGCTATAGGACAGGGCGACTAAGGCGAGCGGTTACTTGCGCAGGGTCTTTTTATTTGGCGTAGGCACGGCTAGGATTTCGGGGGTCCATGCGACGATCGACGCATCTTTGACCGTAAAGGCGGTCAAGGGCCGCACAAACTCACGCTGTTCGTTCATCGACATAGGGCCGTTGACGCCTTGGATTTGCTTGATACCGCTGAGGCTCTCCGCCAAGCCGAGGCGTGAACGCTCGCCGCCTGAAATACTTTGCCGCAAGATCACACCGACTTCATAGCCTTGCGCTTCGAACAAGCCGGGCTCTTCACCGAAAGTCTTGGTGAAGTCTTTAAAGAACTTCGAATTCTTGAATTCGGGATCATTCACGATATTAGTGTCGATGAAGACCGCCTTCTCGACCGTCTTCTGCCCACGGCGGACAAGATCGCTGCTGTTCCAAAGATTGGTTCCGAGCAACCGTACATCGCTGACGCCTTGATAAGCCAGCATGGGTCCGATTTGCCCGATCGCCTTGGGCGTATCTGGAATAAATAAGGCATCAAAGTCCGCGATGGGCGGAAGTAAATCATCCGGCGGTGTTTGCCGTGCCGAAACCTTTTTTTGTTTCTTGAACCAATCGCGCACGCGCGCTTGATATTCGATTTTGCGGTCTTCGACATAATAGGTGCCGACGAGGCGTTTGATGGGTCCGCGAAAATCGGTCTCACTGGGATTATAAATCTGCGCACCGGCGATGGTTCCGCCGCGGGCCAAAACTTCGTCCCAAAATAAATTGGCGTACTCAATTCCGTAGGTGTCGTTGGGATAAAGAATCGCGAAGCGCTTCAAGCCCAGTTGTTCCATGGCCAAGCGAACAAGCTCACGCACTTGCATCGCGCTGGTGACGGCATTGCGAAAAATGTAAGTTCCGGTTTCGGTAAGGCCCGCTTTTTGTGAAAGCGCGATGGAAGGCACGCCAAGCTCTTCCGTTTTACTGGCAACGGCGGAAGCTTCGCGACTGAGCAAACTTCCGACAATGGCAATCACACTGTCTTCCGTCACTAACCGTTCGACCGCACGGCGTGCGCCTTCGGGCGTACCCTCACTGTCGACGACGGCCAACTTAAATTGGCTTCGATCGGGGCCGTAAATGCCGAGTCCCAATTGCAAGCCGCGCATCGTTTTGTAAGCTTCGCGGGATTGGCGGCCGGTGATGGGAAGAATCGTCCCGATAGTGTAGGGATCAACACGGCGGCGCGAATCCACCTGATTCAAATAGTTCTGCGCTTGAGATTGTACGGGAAGGCCTTGGCCCCAGTCGGCTGCACGCGCGAAATTAGTGCGGGCGCCGTCGAAATCTTTATTGCGCAGCTTCAGTAAACCCAATTTGAATGCCGCTTGTGCGCGCACGAACCCGAATTCCGAACTGCCGACCACGCGGTCCAGATCTCTTTCGCCTAAATAGTAATTGATGATTTCATTTGCTCGCGCTTGCGCATTGCCCTTGATCTCCGGACGGGGTTCGCGATCGTAAATTAAAGCCAGCGTGTGCAAAGCCTCAAGGCGGTCGCCGATCGCGGTAAGCACGGCGTACCGGTGCTTAAGAAACTCAAGGCGCTGATTTTCTGAAATGCCTGGGATTTTTAAGCCGCGGGAACTCAGGGCGGAAGATTCATCAAGCCGGCCAAGTTTGAAGAGCGCGCGTGAAGCGCCGAGCAACGACTCGGCCTCGTTCGGGCTGAAAATGTCGGTTTCGACCGTGCTCATAAAGGTTTTGTAGGACAGCTCGTAATGGCCTTGCTTGAAATAAAGTTTGGCAAGCTGGACGGTGGCATCGTCGGCCGCATCCGATTTAGGGTAACGCGCGATAATTCCACGCAAACGCTGCGCCGCTTTTTTTTCGGCGCCTGCGGCGAGATCTATCTGCACCTGGTTCAATTCTTTTTTGGCGTCGTGAGGAGCGGCGAGAGGGGCTTTTTTCACCGGTGCAGTCGTACATGAAAACAGTGTCGATAGTATCAGGCCTAAAGCCAGTCGGCGAAAATAGATCATGAACCCCTCTGCTGCATAAGACGCTTCATCTTGTCCTTAAACTCATTCACTAACGGCGAGGACCCGGCGCTTTTCTTCAGCGCCTCAAGCGCCTTACGCTCTTCTTCGTTCACCGTATTGGGAACATCGACGGTAATTCTAATCAACATATCGCCCGGTGCATAGCCTCCGATGTCCGGAAAGCCCTTTCCTTTCAAACGAAACACTTGCCCCGGGTGAGTACCACCGGGAATCCCCAGCGCAGCCTTCCCGGTCAGTGTCGGAACCTCCACTTGCGTTCCCAAAAGCGCGTCGACGAATGAGATGGGAAGCTCCATAAGCACATCGTTATCTTTGCGCTTAAATAACGGATGATCTTGAAAGCCGATAATCACATAAAGATCGCCGGGTTTTCCGGCGCCATGAGGACCGTCGCCCTCGCCGCGAAGCTTAAGTCTTTGCCCCGATTTGACTCCCGCAGGAACGGTGATCGAAAGTTTTGCCGTGTCTTCTTTGCCGGCGCGTTGGCGGACAAAGCTGATGCGCTTTTCCGTGCCGGTGGCCGCTTCTTCAAGCGTGATGGTGAGTGTGTAGCGCAGGTCTGAACCGCGGGTTTCACGGCGTCCGCGCCCGCCGCGCGCACCTCCGGGTTGGGTCTCTTGGCCGAAGAAGCGGACGAAAAAATCCCCGAACATAACCTGGAAATTTTCTTGTCCCGCTTGGCCGCGGCGTGGATCAAAACCTGTATTGAAACCTTCGAATCCGCCGCGAAACGGGCCGCCGCCTTGCTGCGGTCCGGCCGAGCCGAATTGGTCGTACATTTGCTTTTTCTTCGGGTCGCTTAGGACATCATAAGCTTCATTCACTTCTTTGAAGCGGTCTTCGGCGGATTTATCGCCGGGATTCTTATCCGGATGAAATTTCATCGCGAGTTTGCGGAAAGCTTTTTTGATTTCATCCGGGGAGGACTGGCGGGAGACCCCCAATACATTGTAGTAATCCTTGTTCGCCAAACAACCGCCCCTTTTTTTAGTTTTTGCTTTCTGTCGAGACAGTCACCTGCGCAGGCCGAAGAAGTTTGTCATTCAAGATGTAGGCTTTTTTAAATACGCGTGCCACATGATTGGGCGGCATATCGTCGCGAGGCTCACTGCTTAAGGCTTCATGCTTGCTCGGATCGAAAAGCTCGCCTTCGGCCTTAATTTCGCTTACGCCGTGGCGTCCCAGCAATGCGCGCAGTTCGCCTGCGATCATTTGAATGCCTTCACGGAAAGACGAGACGGTGTCGGGGGTCACTTCGGTTTCCAGGGCGCGCTCGAAATTGTCGAACACGTTAAGGAAGTCGCGCACAAATTTTTCACAGCCATACTTGTTGAGTTCGGCGCGCTCTTTGATCGCATTCTTCCGGTAGTTGTCAAAATCGGCGAGGAGGTAAAGGTAGTCCTTTTTCGCCTTATCCAATTCGGCCTGGATTTTTGCGTCTTCGGTCAGCCCTTCGCCATTCGTATTTTCTTGGTCTTCACTCATACCGAACAGTATGAGTTTGAACTCAAAACTGTCAATCCGCCGAGCTCCAACTCAGCCGCCGAAAAGGTGAGTTCTTCAAAGACCTTATTGCTAATGAGCTGTCCTCGCCCGGTCAAATTCCAGCCTTCATTTTGGATTTGTAGCAAGCCCCCCAGGACTAGCCGCTCTAAACGTGGAAAAACTTGTGTAAGGGTTGCTGGTGGAAATTTTTGACGCAGCGACTCCAGGGATAACCCGCGCTCCATTCGCAAATGCATATGGCAAAAGTCGGTTAGGGATTCGTGCTGCCTCAGCTCTTCACGCTGACCGGGCGGCAAAAGCGTTTTCCAGTCGGGGGCTGCAAGCGCCACCTGTTCGGCATAGGCATGCAAAGACTTGGGGTTCCAAAAGCGCGTTCCAAACAAGCCCTCAGTGCGAGCATAGGAATGACTGCTTAAACCAATGCCCCAATAATCGGAGTCGTTCCAATAGGCGGTATTGTGGCGCGATTCATAACCAGGCTTCGCGAAATTCGAAATTTCATATTTATATAGGCCAAAGGCGCGAATCCCGTCCTCAATCATCGCAAACATATCGACCTGCTCACCTTCGGGCGGGCGCCCGCCCGACATCGGATGCCCCTCGGGCACGGTGAGGCAGTAGGCGCTTAAGTGAGGCGGCGAAAATTCGCCGACTTCACGCAAGTCTTCTTTCAAACCCGCCAGCGTCTGGCCGGGAAGAGCGAAAAGCAGATCAAAAGAGTAATTCAGCCCGTATTTCTGCAGCAGCCTCAGGGTGTCACGCGTATCTTGCGCCGAATGCTTGCGTCCGCACATTTTCAGTAGCGCATCATCAAAGGTCTGCGCGCCGACACTAAAGCGATTGATGCCCGCCTTCAAATAGATGCAAAGCTTCTCTTCGGAGATCGTCGCGGGGTTGATTTCGATCGTTCGCTCGCTGGAGGTCTTGAATGTGAACCCGGCGTTGGCAAGCTCATCGCAAATGTCTACAATGTGTTGGGGATCGACGAGGCTAGGTGTACCGCCTCCGAAGTAGAGCGTGTCGATTTCACGCTCGCTCCACAGATGATGCCGGCCGCGGATCTCCTGCCGAATCTGCGCCACGTATTTTTCGGGAGGCAGGATTTCGGTAAATTCAAACGTAGTGAAGTCGCAATAGCGACAACGCTGCAGACAGTAGGGAATATGAACATAAACCGACAAACCCGTCTTCTTAATCATCAGGTAATGATTTAGTTTATGTTTAAGAAATATCAATTAAAAAACGGCCTAAAAGTGTTGCTGGTGGAAAGCCACAAGAGCCCCGTACTCTCGATCCAAATGTGGGTCCGGACCGGAAGCGCCGATGAGAAAAAGGGCGAAGAGGGCATCAGTCACTTTATCGAGCACTTGGTGTTCAAAGGGACGCGCAAATACAAGGTGGGCGAGGTGGCGTCGGCGGTTGAGGCCGCGGGGGGCGAGCTCAATGCCTACACCTCATTCGACCAAACGGTCTTTCACGTCACGATTTCGAAGGAATTTCAAAAGGTCGGTTTGGATGTAATTTCGGAATTGATGGGTTTTCCGCATTTTGACGCCAAAGAGATCGATAACGAACGCGAAGTGGTGATCGAGGAGATCAAGCGTTCAAACGATAGCCCACACCGCCAGGCCAGCCGTCTGTTATTCGAAACCGTTTATGACAAGCATCCCTACGGGATTCCAGTGATCGGCTACGAAGAAAATATCAAAAAAGTTCCGCGCAAAGTTTTGGTGAAGTACTTCGAAGAGCGCTACACGCCGAAAAATATGACCTTAGTGATAGCCGGCGACTTTCAAGGCAAGGACATGCGCAAGCAGATCGATGAGCATTTCGGCCAATTCAAACCGAATAAACTGCGCGTGGTGAAGCGCCATAAACATGTACCGGCGAAGAAGACCGGATTGATCATCAAGACGGCGCCGTTTAAAGAAACCATCGTGCACATGGCTTTTCCCATTCCGAAAACCACGCACAAAGATATCGCCGCGCTGGAAGTGTTCGCATTAATTTTCGGCCAAGGCGATAGCTCGCGCTTAAACCAGCGTATGCGTTTGCGCGATCACGTCGTGAACTTCGCCGGATCAAGCGTTTTTGCCGCAAAGGATCCCGGATTTTTTGCGATCAGCATGTCCTTGAATGACAAGGATCTGGAGCCCGCACTAGCCGCGCTTTTAGAAGAATTTGAATTGGCGCTTAGCGCGCCACCCGAAGCCCATGAATTGCAAAAGGCGCGCACCAATTTAGCCAGCGAGCAATATTATCATTTAGAAACCGTGGACGGCTTGGCCCGCAATTACGGGCATTATGAAGATCTATTTGGCGATCCTTCCTATTTTCAAAATTTCATGAAGCAAGTGCAGGGGTTGACGCCCGAGATTGTTTTAAAAACCGCGCGCAAATATCTGACGGCAAAAAATTTCTCTTTGATCGTCATGACCCCGGTTGAGAAAAAGAAAATCGAGAAGACGCTTAAGAGTTGGCTGAAACAATTGGAAAAGCGCACGCAGACAAAGCCCGTCGCAGCTCAAGTGAAAAAATCGGCGAAGGCGCCAAAAAAGGTTTCGTGGGTTTTTAAAAAGCCGCCGCAAGCCCGGGCCGGCGTCGAAAAATGGAATTTGGATAACGGTGTGACTATCATCACGCGGCCGAACTTCGAGACGCCGGTCGTGAATATGCGCTGCGCTTCGCTGGGCGGATCGCGCATGGAAGACGCCAAAACCCAAGGCGCGACCGAATTGTTGTCGCGCGTTTGGACCGCCGGCGCAGGCGAGCTTTCGGAATTCGACATGAACGTCCGCATCGACGAAATGGCGGCTAGCCTGTCTTCTTTTGGCGGCCGCAACTCTGAAGGCTTAAGCATGAGCTGCTTACGTCCCTTCAAAGACGACATGCTGCAAATGTTCTTCGACACGTTGTTAAGACCGAAGTTCGAAGAGACCGCGATCACGCGCGAGAAGAAAAGCATGCTTGAGCACGTGAAGCTTCGCCAAGACAATCCGGCGCAAATTTGCGTGCTGGAATTTATGAAGGCCATGTTCGGCGACCATCCTTATGGACGGGATCCTTACGGCGATGAAACTGCAATTGAGAGATTGAATCGCGGTTCGGTCAAAGAAATGTTCACTCGACGTAAAGGGCTCACCATTGTGGCATCCGGTGCCTTTGACGCCAAGGAGCTGCGCGATCAGATCAAAGAAGCCCTTGGCGAGGTCAACCCCGGCACGGGTGAGAACAAACTTTACGACATCCATTTCCCCAAGGAAGAAATCAAAATTTATCGCGAGAGCGCCAAAGAGCAAAGCCATCTGATCCATGGCTATCCCGGTTTAAATCTTAAGGATCCCGAGCGCTTCACGCTGCAAGTGATGCAAGCGATTTTGGCCGGCCAAGGCGGAAGACTTTTTATCGAACTGCGCGACAAAGCTTCTCTGGCTTACTCGGTGTCGCCGATGCGCATGGAGGGGCTGGAGGGCGGCTACTTCGGCGCCTACATCGGCTGCTCACCCGAGAAGTCAGCGACGGCTTTGCGCATGATGCTTGAAGAGTTCACCAAACTTGTGGAGGTCGATGTGCCGGATGAGGAATTAATGCGCGCACAACGCTACTTGATTGGGAAGCACGACATTGAGCTGCAGAAGAATTCGAGTATCACGTCGAGCATTCTCTTCGATCATATTTACGGGATCGATTTCCTCGACACATACAAATTCACTGAACATATTCGCGGCGTCACGTCGGACTCGATTCGAACGCTTGCACAAAAGATTTTTGCGCAAAATCCGGTGACTTGTTTGGTGGGTCCCAAGGGAGCTTGGTAGGCTGCGATAAGCCCAGGTTATTTGCTTTATAATCGTGATTTCGCCAATCTAGTCGCTTTGATACACGCGGGGCCCGTCCATTAGGACTAAAGGCCCAGTGACCCATCGTTCACCCCGGCCTTTATGATTTTTGCGATAAAATGAGAGGGTAGCCGCAACAGGAGACTTGTCTCAAAATGGGTCACGATCAGAAGGCAATGCACACGATTTTTTTGGAGAGCCCGCGCGATTTTTTCGCCGACAAAGTTGAAGACGCGTTCAAGCGCTTGAAGTTTGAGCCGCTGCCGCTCTCGCGCCATTATTTGGTGAACCTGCTTCAGCATTATATTTTCTCAAGCAATCTATTCCCTCCTGATGATGAAACCGGCAAGGCCAAGCGCCAAACCTTAGCGGAGCTTTACCTTCAGGCGCAGAATTCGCCCTCGCCTGTACGCACCGATCTTTTAAAGAAACTCGGCGACAGCAGCCTTTATATATCCGGCTTCTTCGGCGACTCGCTCAACCGCAAAGTGGTGGACATCGATTACTATGTGGATATGGGCGGGGTGGCCTACAAGGCGCTTTCCAGCTCCAGCCAAGACGAGAACACGTCGCAGATGTTCGGCGAATTTTCGCTGCGTTTTCCTGAATTCGTCGACGTGCTGACCTTCATCAGCCAGGAGTCCATGATTCAAACCAACGGCGATCTACTGAAGCTTTATGACCGCTATATGGCGACTGGCTCACGGCTGGCCGAAGAGCAGCTGTTGGAAAAAGGCCTCCTCAACGCGGATCTGCAGAAATCCAAATTGAACAAGATGTAATTCCAGTGCTACCTTTGGGGCATGTTCAACATCGGTTTTTCCGAGCTGCTCATTTTGGCCGTCATTGCGCTGATTTTTATCGGCCCGCAACAATTGCCGGAAGTCGCGCGCACCATCGGACGTTTGCTCAATGAATGGAAGCGGGCGACGAGCGATTTGCAGAGCAGTCTCACCACAACTTTGACCGAAGACCTCAAGCCGCGAAAAGACATTCATCAAGAGCAGATCGCGTCGCCCACCGATCAAGACGTCGCGTTGAGGGTTGAGCAAGAAACGCCGGAGACCGCTAAGCTTCCCGAGGGTGCCGCACCCGTTACCGGAGACCATGGGGATAAAAAGTGAGTCTTGATAACGACCAAATGACCTTAGTCGAGCATCTGACGGACCTTCGCTATCGCTTGGTGAAGTCGCTGCAAGGTATTGTGGTGGGTGTCGGCATAGGGATCTATTTTTCTGAGGATCTGTTTAAGGTGATCCGCCGGCCGATCCTTCCTTACCTCGGCGATAACGGCGGGCTGGTTTTTACCGGGGTCATGGATAAATTTTTGGCGCATCTTAAGGTCGGCGCTTTGGCCGGGCTGATTCTCACTTGTCCCTATTGGCTTTATCATGTTTGGCAGTTCGTCTCGCCGGCGCTTTATAAAAAGGAGCGCAAGTATGCGTTCTTTTTTATTCTTGCCGGAAGCCTTCTGTTTTTGCTCGGCGTTTGCTTTGTTTACTTTTTGGTTTTTCCGGCGGCCTTTGAATACTTGTTTTCGATCGGCGGGTCGGTTGATAAGCCGATGATCACCATTGATGAGTATCTTGGATTTTTTAGTTTGATGGTTGTTATGTTCGGCTTGGCCTTTGAGTTGCCGATGGTTTTGGTTGTTTTGGCTTTGCTGGGGTTGTTCGACGCGGCTTTCTTAAAGAAGCAACGCCGTATTGCGGTCGTGATTTTGGCGGTGGTTGCTGCGGTGATGTCGCCCCCCGACGCCATGAGCATGATGATGATGTGGTTGCCGATGGTGATTTTTTACGAAGCCTCGATCTGGATCATTCACTTTTTGCTGAAGAAGAAGGTTGCGCCTACTTCGTGATCGATTCTTTGAATAAGCCGAAAACCTTGCGCAGCTCATCGGCGATTTCACCAAGTGTCACATGTTTTTCAACCGCTTCAATAAACACGGGCATCAAGTTGTCGGTGCCTTGCGCCGCTTGACGGACTTTTTCGAGTTGTTGCGCGACGATCTTGGGATCGCGCTTCGCTTTGAAGACTTTAAGACGCGAGATTTGTTCTTTCGAAACGGCTTCAGAAACTTTTAAGATGTCCGATGGGTAGGATTCTTCCTGCACAAATTCATTCACCCCAACGACGATTTCCTTTTTTGCTTCCATATCTTTAAGGAATTGATAAGAGGCATTTTGGATTTCGTTCTGGATCCAGCCGCTCTCGATGCAGGGGATGACCCCGCCTAAGCCTTCGATGCGCTCAATGTATTCAAGAGCTCGCTTTTCGATTTCGTCGGTGAGGCTCTCGACCAAAAAGCTGCCGGCCATCGGGTCGACGACATCGGCGACGCCGGTTTCAAAGGCGAGGATTTGCTGGGTGCGAAGCGCGATCGTCGCGGCCTTTTCAGTCGGCAATCCTAGGGCTTCGTCCATCGAATTGGTGTGCAAGCTCTGCGTTCCGCCCAAAACGCTGGCCAAGGCTTGAATGGCTACCCTGACGATATTATTTTCCGGCTGTTGCGCGGTCAGAGTGCTGCCGGCCACCTGCGAGTGGAAGCGCAGCTTCATCGCCGATGGATCTTTGGCATGAAAGCGCTCTTTCATAATCTTGGCCCACATCCGGCGCGCGGCGCGAAACTTGGCGATCTCTTCAAAGAAATTGTTGTGCACGTTAAAGAAAAAACTCAAGCGCTTGGCAAAATGGTCAACATTCAAACCGCGGTCGACCGCAGCCTGCACATAAGTGATCCCGTCGGCCAAGGTGAAGGCCACTTCTTGAACGGCGGTCGAGCCGGCTTCACGGATATGGTAGCCGGAAATCGAGATGGTGTTCCAGCCGGGGACATGATCCGTGCAAAACTTAAAAATATCGGTGATCACACGCAATGAAGGCTTTGGCGGGTAAATATAAGTCCCGCGCGCGATATATTCCTTCAAGATATCATTTTGAATGGTGCCGGTGAGCTTCTCGAGGCCGATGCCGCGCTTTTTGGCGACGGCGATGTAAAGCGCCAAAAGGATCGATGCGGTCGAATTGATCGTCATCGAAGTTGAGACTTTTTCTAAAGGAATCCCGTCGAACAAGATTTCCATATCTTCCAACGAAGAAATGGCTACGCCAACCTTGCCGACTTCGCCGGTCGACATGACGTGATCCGAATCGTAGCCCATTTGCGTCGGCAAATCGAAGGCGACGCTTAAGCCGGTCGTCCCTTTGCCAAGCAACATTTTGTAGCGGTGATTCGATTCTTTGGCCGAGCCGAAGCCGGCATATTGGCGCATGGTCCATAAGCGCCCGCGATACATCGTTTCCTGAACCCCACGGGTGTAGGGATATTGTCCCGCCTCACCCAGATCGCGTTGCGCATCCGTATCCAAATGCGAGTAACTTCGCTTCAACTCGATGTTCGAGGAAGTTTTGAATTGCGGTTTGCGCTCTTTGGATTCTTTCATTTTAAACTTTTTCGAAGGTAACGAGCGTCGCTCCCGATTCGACGTTCTCGCCGGCATTGACCAAAATCTCTTTGATCTTTACAGGCGAGGCCGCGCGCATCTCGTTTTCCATCTTCATGGCCTCCATAATCAGGATCGGATCGCCGGCCTTGAGCTCGTCGCCGACTTTCACGAAGATCTTGACGATCTTACCGGGCATGCCGGAATCAAGGCTATTGCCCGCGCCAAGACCGCCCCCGGCCTTCAGGCTTTCGTGCAGCAAGGCCTCTTCGTTATAAACTCTAAATGTTTTGTAAGCGCCGCGCGTGTAAACCGCGTACTCGGTGCCCTTATTGATCACGTCAATAAGGTAGGAGCTGTCTTTGAACAAAAAGCTGACGTTGTCGTTGAGGAAGCGGTAGTCCTCTTTGCGGATATCGTAATAAAGCCAGTCGTTTTCATCCCTGCGGATGCCGACTTTCCAGTGACTTTTCGATTCGCTCACGGAAACTTCAAAGTGTTGGCCTTCGCTATCGGCTTGAAAATACATGTTAGGTGTTCCTCATGGATTTTAACCGGCCATAACGCTTCCATTGGCTGGCCAGATTGTAATCGCTGACGTCGTGCGATTTGCTTTGAATATAAGCCTCGATCGCGGCGGAGATCAAAAACACGTCATCATCGACGAACATAAACAGCTCACGATGTTTTTTGCCGGCGATTTCCTTATCAATAAACTGGGTGGTGTAGCTGCCGTCCAAAAAGGCCGGGTGATTCAAGATATTGCGGTGGAGCACGATATTGCTTTTGATGCCGGTCAACATGTACTCAGCCAAAGCCCGTTGCGCGCGCTCGATGCACTCGGTGCGGTTAGAGCCCCAAATGATCAGCTTTGCGATCATCGGATCGTAATGAATCGGCACTTCGTAACCGGGATAGCCGGAGTTGTCGCAGCGGACAAAGGGGCCTGCGGGCATACGGTATTTGCGGATCGTTCCCGGATTGGGCGTAAAGGTCACCGGATCTTCGGCGCAAATGCGCATCTCGATCGCGTGGCCCTTTTGTTTGACGTCTTCTTGCTTGAATGAAAGCGGATTGCCGAGAGCGACGTTGATCTGCTCTTTCACCAAATCGTATCCGACCACGAGTTCGGTGATGGGATGCTCCACCTGCAGGCGGGTGTTCATCTCCATAAAGAAGAATTCTTTGGTTTTGTTGTCGAAAATAAATTCGATCGTGCCCGCCCCGACATATTGAATCGATTTCGCGGCTTTCACCGCGACTTGGCCGAGCTTTTCCCGAACATCCGGAGGCACCGAAATGCTCGGACACTCTTCGATGATTTTTTGGTTACGTCGCTGCATGGAGCATTCACGCTCAAACAAATGAACGACGTTGCCTTTGGTGTCGCCGAAAACCTGCACCTCAATGTGCTTTGGGTTTTGTACGAAGCGCTCCATAAACACGCGGTCATCTTTGAAATAATTCAGGCCCTCGCTTTGGCAGGCGCGAAATGATGCCGCGAGTTCCTTGGGATCGTGAACGACGCGAATTCCTTTGCCGCCGCCGCCGGCGGAGGCTTTAAGGATTACGGGATAACCGATTCGTTCGGCCTCTTTGGCCGCCTCAGCGGCATCCTTCAAAGCGCCGGCGCTTCCCGGAACGCAAGGAACACCGGCTTTCATCATCAGTTCCCTTGAGGCGAGCTTGTCGCCCATCGCCAAAATATTTTCGACGGTCGGTCCGATAAATGTAAGGCCCGCGGCTTTGATTCGTCTTGCGAACTCGGGCGACTCACTCAAAAATCCATAGCCGGGGTGAATGGCATCGGCGCCGGACTTCTTCGCCACTTCTAAAATCTTATCGATGTTCAAATAAGACTGCGCGCTGGGCGGCGGTCCGATGTGGTAGGCCTCATCGGCCAGCATCACATGCAGGCCGTTGCGATCGGCGTCGGAATAAACCGCCACCGAGGTCACGCCGAGCTCGCGCAGAGTGCGGGTCACGCGAATGGAGATCTCACCCCGGTTTGCGATCAAAACTTTTTTAAACACAAATTACCTCTTCAAAGGAACAATTCCAGAGGTCGCGCCACCGCGACCTCACGATATTAAAGCGGAATATTGCCGTGCTTCTTCGCGGGATTGAAGTCCCGCTTGTTCTTCAGCATTTCCAGCGAATCGATCAGGCGCTTGCGGGTCGTCGCCGGCTCGATGACCTCATCGATATAGCCGACTTCGGCCGCGACATAGGGATTGGCGAATTTGGCTTCGTAATCCTGGGTCAGCCGCGCACGTTCCGCGGGTTGATCTTTGGCTTTGGCAATCGCCGCGCGCGAAATGATATTCACCGCGCCCTCGGCGCCCATCACCGCGATCTCCGCCGTGGGATACGCCATGTTGATGTCGCCGCGCAAATGTTTCGAAGACATCACGTCATAAGCGCCGCCGTAAGCTTTGCGCGTGATGATGGTGATTTTCGGCACCGTCGCCTCGGCATAGGCATACATGAGCTTTGCACCATGAGTGATGATCCCCGCCCACTCTTGATCCGTGCCGGGCAAGAAACCGGGAACGTCGACGAAAGTGACCACCGGAATATTGAAAGCATCGCAGAAGCGAATAAAGCGTGCGGCCTTAACCGAAGCCTGGATGTTCAAGCAACCCGCCAAAATCTGCGGCTGGTTGGCGACTATACCCACGCAACGCCCGTTCAAGCGCGCGAAGCCCACGATAATATTTTGCGCGTAAGCTTTATGAACCTCGAGAAAATAGCCTTCGTCGACCACCTTGGTGATCAACTGAACCATGTCGTAAGGCTTGCGCGGATTATCGGGAATAAACGTGTTGAGCGATTCTTCCACGCGATCGGGACGATCCTTGGTCGGAAGGACAGGCGGATCGTCCAAGTTATTCGACGGCAAGAAGTTGAGCAGCTCGCGAATCATCAGCAAACAATTGCGATCGTCTTCGGTCGCAAAGTGCGCGACGCCGGATTTCGAGGCGTGAGTCATCGCGCCGCCAAGTTCTTCCTTGGTGACTTCTTCATGGGTCACGGCCTTGATCACGTCGGGGCCGGTCACGAACATGTACGAAGTGTTCTTCACCATGAAAATGAAATCGGTCAGCGAGGGCGAGTAAACCGCGCCGCCCGCGCACGGCCCCATGATCGCGCTGATCTGCGGAACCACGCCCGACGTCAAAACGTTACGCAAGAAAATATCCGCGTATCCACCCAGGGCTTCAACGCCTTCTTGGATGCGTGCGCCGCCGGAATCGTTCAGGCCGATCACCGGCGAACCGTTCTTCACCGCGAGGTCCATGATCTTCATGATTTTGTTGGCTTGCGTGCGCGACATCGAGCCGCCGAAGACAGTGAAGTCTTGGCTATAAACATAAACGATTTTACCGTTGATGCGCCCATAGCCGGTCACCACACCGTCGCCCGGAATCTTCTGTGCGCCCATCCCGAAGTTTTCACAACGGTGGGTCACAAAACGGTCG
Source organism: uncultured Pseudobdellovibrionaceae bacterium (assembly GCA_964628445.1). Classification (GTDB taxonomy): domain Bacteria; phylum Bdellovibrionota; class Bdellovibrionia; order Bdellovibrionales; family UBA1609; genus JALHOQ01. The sequence continues at coordinate 21,823 of CAZVOP010000015.1, forward strand.
ATTTCGACGAAGCTTCCCGGATCAAGCAAAACATCGAGGCGTTCGCGCGCGGTCAGACGGCCGCCAGCCTTATGCTTCGCGATGCGCTCTTCCCCTCCGCCGACGAAAGCGGCCTCGTTACGGCGCTCAAGGTCCGAGAGCTTTTCCGCGGTCGTCGATGAATGATGATTCTTCGCAGTCTCAATTTCCATTTTCTAATCCTATTCTCAAATTTTCAATCAAGGGTAAGATCTGCCGTAAAGTCGCGGGAACGGAATGGTCTCGCGCACGTGCTGCAAACCACAAATCCAAGCGACAGTTCGCTCAACGCCCAAGCCGAAACCCGCGTGTTGAAACGATCCGTATTTGCGCAAATCCAAATACCATTCGAAATCCTTAAGATTCAGTTTGTGCTCTTCGATTTTACGCACCAAGGTTTCGTAGCTCTCTTCACGTTGACCGCCGCCGATGACTTCGCCGAAACCTTCGGGCGCAAGCAAATCGCAGCTCATGCTGTAGCCGGGCTCTTTCTCGTCTTCCTTCATATAGAAAGCTTTGATAGCGGAAGGGAAGTGATGCACGAACACGGGCTTTTCAAATTTGGAAGAAATAATGGTTTCATCCGGCGCACCAAAATCGCCGCCGACTTCGAAGGCGGGATTTTCTTTTAAGATCATCTCAACGGCTTCTTTGTAATGCACGCGCGGGAAAGGCGCTTTCACCATTTCGAGTTGCCGGGTGTCGCGCTCTAAGGCTTTCAATTCTTCGGCTTTGTTCTTCAGCACGCGCTGGATCACGTATTCGACGAACTGTTCGGCTAGGTCCATGTTGTCGTAAAGATCGTTGAAGGCGACTTCAGGCTCGACCATCCAGAACTCAATCAGGTGGCGGCGGGTTTTGGATTTCTCGGCGCGGAAAGTGGGGCCGAAGCAGTACACTTTTCCGAAGGCCGCGGCCGTGGCTTCCATGTAAAGTTGCCCGCTCTGGGACAAATAAGCATTGTCGTCGAAGTATTTAGTTTGAAAAAGCGTCGATGTGCCTTCGCAAGCATTGGGCGTAAAAATCGGCGCATCGGTCAATGTGAAGCCGCGCCCGTCAAAAAAGTCGCGAATCGCGGCGATGATCTCGGCGCGCACACGCAACACGGCATGCTGGCGTTTTGAGCGCATCCATAGATGGCGATTGTTCATCAAGAAATCCGTGCCGTGATCCTTGGGCGAAATCGGATAATCCACGCTGCCGGATAGAACTTCGAGTTGGCGCGCGCTGATCTCGTAACCGCCCGGGCTGCGCTTTTCTTCTTTTACAACGCCGGTCACTTTGACCGCGGATTCCTGTGACAGTTTTTCGAAATCTTCGAAAGCTTTCTCATCGCACTCACCGCGGAAGTAAACACACTGGGCGATGCCGGTGCCGTCGCGGAGCAAAAGAAACTTAATTTTTCCGCTGGAGCGGTGGTTGTAAACCCAACCCTTGAGTTCGACGGTTTTGCCGACATGGTCCTTGAGATCCGAAATATAAACCCGCATAACACCCCGCGAGGCTAATCATAGATGCATGATATAGAATGGGGATTTCTATCACGGGTGACTTGGGGTTGTGAATCAGAGCTGATAACGCAAAGCGTTTAATGCATGAGTCGGCGAAGCTCATCCAAGGTCTGCGCCAAATCCAAGCGCCCTTGCGAAGCGTTGATGTAGTCGCCTCTTTTGGCGGCTGTATTGTAGAGGGCCTGACGGATTTGTTCCACGTTGGCGCTTGGTTCGGCGCCAAGTAAAAGAGCCACGGCACCCGTGACGAATGGTGTCGCCATACTTGTGCCCGACATTGTGGCGAGGCGTCCGCCGGGGAAAGTGGAAACGATATTCGTTCCGGGCGCGAAAATATGCACCGTGCGGGCGCCGAAATTGGAATATTCAGCCATGTAATCATGGTCCCCAACCGCGCCAACAGTAATTTGCGAAGGCAAATCAAGTGAAGCCGGATAGGAGAATTCGCGATCGACATTGCGGGATTCGTTGCCCGAAGCCGAAACAAAGATTACGCCTTGCGCACTTAACGAGGCGATTTCCTCTTTCAAAGAGCGCGAGCAGCCCGAGCCTCCCCAACTGGCGTTGATGACTTTCGCCCCGCGCGAAACGGCGTACCTGATTGCATTCACTCCGGCGATCATTTCGCCGGAGCCGTTCTCGTCAAGAAAAGCGAGCGGCAGAATTTTTGCTTTAGGTGCAAGGCCTTGAACATGATCGGTCACCATGGCTTGTGAGTCGAAATGTTCACCCGCGATAACGCCGGCGATGTGCGTGCCGTGTCCTTGATAATCGCCCGAGAGAGGGCGGTTTTTTACGAAATCAAAACCGTAAACGTCGTCGATGAAACCGTTGCCGTCATCGTCGACCCCGTTCGTGGCGCGGTTTCTTCCCTGCGCATCGAGACCGGTTTCTCCGGTGTTCACCGCGATTTGATTTTTCAAGCGCGGATGATTGAGATCAATCCCGGTGTCGACGATTGCGACCATCACCCCTTGGCCGCGCTGGGACTGCTGCCACATGCTGTCCGCTTCAACTTTCGCCGCGCCCCAGTTGTCGGCGACGGTGACAGAACCCTCCATGACATGAATGTCTTTGGCGTCGATCTGAACTTTGAAATCATGTTCCGCGTATTCAATCTTATTGAGATTGTCGGTTAAAAAACCGTCGATAAATTTTTGTTTGGATTCGGCCTGAACAACTTCGGTGCGGCCGTCGAAGTACTTCACCACGAATTTTTGCGGGATGGCGGCACCCAGGCATTCTTCGGAGGTCTTTTCGAAGGAGGAAGAGGATGTGCGCTCTTTGCCGCATGCGCTGAGGGCCAGGAGAGCGATAACGAATGCGCCTATGCGAAAATCCATTTTCATACGATCCCCTTCCTGGAGAACAGAGAGTCGGTCGAAACCCTCTCTAGTATTGTCCAATGAAGGGGCATGTTCGGTTAGCGGGCTTTGAGGAACTCGCCGAATTCTAGACTGCCGGCTAGACCTAATGCCGACGGCAGCTTAAGCTTTACTCATGACTGGCGTGACTCTGAAGGGCTTTATTTCTTCCTATCAAGTGGCGAGCTTGCCTGTAGTCTTGGCGTTGCTTATTTGGAGTCTGGCTCCGCGTATTAAAAGGTGGATTCAGCGCTATCTCAAGCATCGCGAAATTTACAAAAAATATTTACGTCCGAGCATTTTTGATTTCGACATCATCGTGATCGGTGCGGGAGCCGCCGGTTTGGCCGCCGCACAAATCGCGGCTTCACTGAAGGCCAGAGTGGCTTTGATCGAAAAAAATAAAAACGGTGGGGCGGACTTATATTCGGGTAGCGTGCCGAGCAAAGCTTTGGTACGCAGTGCTCGTGTGGCGCAAATATTCAGGCGCGGCCAAGAGTTCGGTTTACACAATGTGGATCCGTCGGTGGACTTCGCGAAGATCTTTAAGCGCATTCAAGATGTGGTCAAAAAGGTCGAACCGAGATCGGCCCCTGCCCTTTGTTCCGAGTGGGGAGTGCAGTGCTTTGAGGGTGAAGCAAAGCTATTGGATCCTTTCCGCGTCGAAATCGGCGGAAAGATCTTCACCACGCGCAACATCATCATCGCGACCGGCTCCGAGCCTCTTCTGCCCGACACTTCGGGGCTGCAGAATGTGCCGTATTTCACCTCGGAGACCTTTTGGTCTTTGAATGAAATGCCGCAACGGGTTTTGGTTCTGGGCGGCGGATCGGCCGGGTGCGAATTGGCGCAGGCCCTCACGCGCCTAGGCTGCGAGACGACTGTGGTGGAAAGACGTGAAGCGATCTTGCAAAAAATAGATCACGACATGTCGGCGGTGGTTTTGCGCCGGCTTGAGGGCGAAGGTCTGAGCGTGATGACCAAGACCGAAATCACCAATTTGGAAAAGGGTGTGAATGGATGCAAAGCCCAACTTGCGGGCGGAGGGCAAATCGCCTTTGATGCCGTCGTCTTGGCGCTTGGCCGCCGACCTGTAACACGGGGTTTGGGCTTGGAAGATTTGGGTTTTGTTTTTCGCCGTGACGGGACTCTTGAGACCGATGAGTTTATGCGCACCAGATTCCCGAACGTTTTTGCGTGCGGTGACGTGACGGGCCCCTTTCAAATGGTGCACTCGGGAAGACATCAAGCGAAGCACGCGGTAAAGAACGCTTTGTTCGCGCCGTTAAGATCCTTCAAGACCGATTACACGGCTTTGCCTTCGGTGACCTATGTCGAGCCCGAAGTGGCGTGCGTCGGCTGGAACGAAACCGAAGCTTACGCCGCGGGCCTGATCTATGACGCTCATAAGTTTTATCTCAAGGATTCCGATCGCGCCGTATGTGACGGCGAAACGGACGGAGTGATCAAAGTTCTTTGTGAAAAAGTCGGCGGGCGCATCCTGGGCGCAACGATCGTAGGCCCTCAAGCCGGAGAAATCATCGGGGAGTTCGTGCTCGCGATCCGCAAGAAAATGAATCTCCAAGATATTTTAGATACGGTTCACGCCTATCCAACCTATTTCGAAGCGAACCATTCTGTCGCAAGGGTTTGGAAAAATAAGTTGGCGCCACCCTGGACAATGCGTGCGTTTGAAAAATTCCACATTTGGCGGCGCGGATCGGACGACTATTTTCAACGATAAATTTCGATGTGAAGAAGCTCGGTGACGACGCCGGTTTCTTGATCACGCGCGATTCTTGGATTCTGATAACCCACGCGAATGGTCTCGGCGTCGCGGAAGTTGGCTTTTGATGCCGTTGTCTGCACTTTCATAGGGACATCGTTTGGATCGGCGTAAATGACGACGCCGGTGGCTGGGTTCGCCTCGAGGATCACTATGGCGTGACGTGTTTTTTTGCCGTTGATCAAGCCGCTCTCGATCGCCGCAATAATGAGCTCGTTGGGGCGGGGCACGAGCGATTCAATCGTGAATGGATAATTTTTTAAAAGCAGTTCGTTGCGCATACCGAGCTGTAACTTGAGGTCGGAGAGGGCGATAAAATTCAGGGCCATGCGCAGGGAAATCATGTCCATTCCATAGCGGGCGTCCAGATGCGTGCGGTTTCGATGATACTCGGCGATGCGGGCGATGAGGTAACTTGTTTTCTCCGGAAAGTTCTTCGCGTCCTTCTTCTTAAAACTCATCACGCTGTGAAGAATATTGATGCCACAGATCGGGCCGCATAAACCCCCGTCGGCGACGAGCAAACTATGCTCGTTTAAAGAGGGGCTGAGTTGTCGTAACAGCAAGCCTTGGTGCGCGAGATTTTCGAAATGACCGCTGAGATTGGCTTGAGACAATTGATCAGGCGGGACCGGCGGCTGAATCAGCAGCCAGTTTTCGCACGCAGCCCATAACGGGCCCGGCAGAAATAAAAGAATCAGTAAAAGTCTTGCGATCCTTTGCATGATCTAACTGTTATTGCGGATTGCAGGGGCAATATGTCGAAGCGGCCTCACCACTGCCGATTTGATAGCAGATCTTGCCCTGTCCGCCGTCGGTTTCTTTGATTTCGACGCGCGATTGCTTTCCATTTTCATTCAACATCAGCGTTTCGCTCAAAATCCCCCAATAGCCGCGGCTGGTCCCCTCGACGACGAATTGAACTTGGGAGTCGATCGCCAATTGACGTTTTACGAAGGTGGAGTTGGCGTTGAAGCGAATCGCATTCAGCGTGATCTTGCCGGTGATGCCGTCCGTTTTGATGTCGGAGCAGAGTTCTTTGGCGGTAATGCTTTTGCCCATTTTGCTACTGACTCCCACCGCGACACGGTAAGCATCGTTCGCTGAGTTGTCGGCGTCGCTGTTGTTCTGGCACGCCGTTAACGTCAGCACGGTGACAAAAATAGTCGCTAATTTGCGCATGTTTTTCTTCCTCTGCAATATAAGTGAATCCATACCCATCCGGCACAATAAAGAGCAATGCCGGTGCCTACCTGTTACGAGAGCCGCTCGGTGAGTTTGCGAAGTTCTTCGCGCGCCTGCGCGCTGGCCTGTTTGAGGTCAAAAATTTGGTGCTGAGAATCGCGCACGATAAGGTTTCCGTCGATCCAGACGTCGCGCACATCGCGACCGGTGCACGAGTAAACCAAAGCCGAATAGGCGTCTTCAACGGTGGCGACGCTGGGATGATCACGCCGCACGATCACGATATCCGCTCGCTTTCCGTTCTCGAGTGATCCGATTTCATCGGCGCGGTTAAGTACCTTCGCGCCGCCCAGGGTGGCTAGTGCAAAAGCCTCGCGCGCCGGCAATGCGGTCGGGCCGAATAAAGGCTTTTGCAGCAGCGCCGCCAGCCGCATTTCAATAAAGGCATCCATCGAATTGTTACAAGGGGCGCCGTCACTGCCGAGGCCGACCTTCATGCCCTTTTTTAAATAAGTCTGAATTTTGGCGATGCCGCTGGCGAGCTTTAGATTTGAGCTTGGGCAATGGGCGATTCCCGCTTCCGCTTTGATGATGTCATTGATTTCCGCATTGCTGAGGTGAATCCCGTGGGCGATGACGGATTTGCGATTAAGGCAGCCCATTTTTTTAAGGAACTGCACGTTGGCGAGGCCGGTGCGTTTTTTGACCAATGCCACTTCGCTTTTGTTTTCGGAAGCGTGCGTGTGAAAAATTAAGTCATGATCGCTTTGCAGTTTATTGCATGCTTTTAAAATCTTGTCGCTGCATGAAATCGCAAAGCGCGGGCTGATCGCATATTCGATGAGCGGAGTCGTGCGATGCCAGGTCCTAATTAATTCTTCGCTGTAGGCCAAACTGTCTTCGCGCTCACGATAAAGCGGGCCAGAGGCACTCTTCATATCCATGAGACAATTGCCGCCCCAGTAGCGCATTTTTGATTTTTCGGCCTCATTGAAAATCTCTTCATGCAGGCGAACGGTGCCCATATCAAGAATGGAGGTCGTTCCGGAAAGCTGCATTTCGAGCAAGCCGATGCGGGCGCTGGCGCGAATGCTTTCTCTATTGTGCGCGTTTTCCATCGGCCAGATTTTCAATTTCAGCCAGTCGAGCAATTCCAAATCGTCGGCGAGTCCGCGGAAAAGAGTTTGCACCAAATGGGTATGAACTTGAATGAGGCCGGGAATGACAAAACATTCGGTTGCGTCGATTAAGTCGTCGCCGTCATTGATGCGCAAGTCGCGGCCGATCTCGGTGATGACCCCGTTTTGAAAGCGCAGATCGGCGCTCAAGACGTCGCGCTTTGCGTTCATGGTGACCAGTCGGCCTCCGCGGATCAGGGTCGAATTCATATCATCGATTTCGCTTTAAGTTGTTTGGTGTATTCAACCAAGGCACGGCTGAATTTCCCCTCCACGCGGCCGGCGACCTCTTTCACTTCTTCATGAGAAAGTTTTATTTTTGAAAGCCCCGTCCCGAGGTTGGTGACGCAAGTCAAGCCCACCACTTTCAATCCGGCGTGACGGGCGGCGATGACTTCACTGACGGTCGACATGCCGACAGCGCCTCCGCCCATCTTTGCATAAAAATTTATTTCTGCGGCGGTTTCGTAAGTGGGGCCCATGACGCCGACATAGACGCCTTGGCTGACGCGCGCCTTTTGTTTTAACAGCGCGGCCCTCAGTGGCTGACTCAGTTTTCTGTCAAAGGGCTCGGTCATATCGACAAAGCGCGGGCCATAATTCCAGTTGGGGCCGCGCAAGGGGTTGTCGCCGGTCATGTTGATCAAGTCGCTGAGAATCATAAAATCGCCGGGCCTCATATTTTTTTTCAAGCCGCCGGCGGCATTGGTGACCACCACGGCTTTGATTCCAAGTGCGGCCAGCGTGCGTACAGGATACATGACTTGTTGCCAGCTTAATCCTTCGTACGCATGCAGGCGGCCTTGCAAGACCGCGACTTGCACCCCTTCGAGCGTACCGAGAATCAATTTTCCCGAATGCCCCTCGACGGTGACGGGCGCAAAGTGCGGGATATCTTTGAAGGGGATCTCTGCGACGGCGGCGACCTCTTTAGCAAAAGCCCCAAGGCCCGAGCCTAGGACGAAGCCCAAGGTGGGCTTGATTTGCGCGCGTTTTTTGATGAACTCGACGGTTTCTTGCAGTTGCTTATCGATCATGTGAGCACCTTTATGATCAGGGGCGATCTTTTTACCGGTACGCCGCTGATGGTGAAAGATTCATTTAAAACAGAAAGGGCTTGTTTGAAGCGTCCAGGATCCGAGTGATGGACGCGAAAAAGCGTCATGCCTTTTTTTACTTCGCGATTTTGCTCGCAAAAGACCTCAACGCCGGCCGAATAGTCGAGCACATCGTTTTGAAAAGCTCGGCCCGCGCCTAAGTGCACACAGGCGACGCCGATTTTTTCAAGATTGGTGAAAGTAAAAAAACCGTCGCTCTCGGCGGCAACCTCTTCGATGAACTTTGCTTTCGGCAGCCCGCCGCCGATTTTCCCGCCTTGCCACTCGCATATTTCATTGAATTTTCTTTTGGCCGAGCCGTCTTTAACCAGTTTTTCAGCTAGAGCTTTTCCCTCGGCGACGGTTTTCACTTTTCCACCCAGCAAAATCATATGCGCGGCCAATTCAAGGCTCAGATCCAAGGTGTCCTGAAAAGTTTTGCCCTCACCCTTGGCGGGAATTCCGTCCAAAATGTCCAAACACTCTTGGACTTCGAGTGAATTGCCGACGAAGCGGCCCAGCGGTTCGTCCATGCGCGTGATCAGCGCACTAACCTTTTTGCCGGAACGCTTGCCGATATCCATCAACGCATGCGCAAGCTCCTCGGCCTCCGGCAGAGTTTTCATAAACGCCCCGCTGCCGGCCTTAATGTCGAGAACGAGGGCTGACATTCCTTCGGCCAATTTCTTGGACATGATACTTCCGCAGATCAGCGGAAGCGAATCGACGGTGCCCGTGACATCGCGAAGGGCGTAAAGCTTGCGGTCGGCCGGGCAGATCTCCAGTGTTTGTCCGATGATCGCGGTGCCGATGGCCTTCAGTTGCTTTTTGAATTGTTCGAAGTCGAGGCGCACATTAAAGCCGGGAATGCTCTCGAGCTTATCCAAAGTGCCGCCGGTGTGTGCAAGCCCGCGCCCGGCCATCATCGGAACCGGAATTCCCGCGGCCGCCACGATCGGCGCAAGTAATAAACTGGTTTTGTCGCCGATCCCGCCCGTGGAATGTTTGTCGACGGTTACGCCAAGATGGCTAAGATCAAGCACGACGCCCGAATCGCGCATCTCCTGGGTCAGCCAAGCGATCTCTTCACCACTCATGCCGCGAAAACAGATCGCCATAATCCATGCGGCCATTTGGTAATCGGGAATTTTTTCTTGGACATAACCTTGAATGAAGAAATTGATTTCTTCGCGAGTGTGCACGCCACCGAAGCGTTTTTTTCGAATGAGCTCCGACGGCAGCAACGCCATTAATAATCGCCTTGTCCCGTCAGGCCCGAAAGAATCGCGACGCCATGGCTGGTGCCGACGCGTGAAGCGCCGGCCTCAACCATCGCCATAAAAGTCTCCCGGTCGCGAATTCCGCCGCTGGCCTTAACGCCCATGCGATCGCCGACGGTCTTTCTCATTAAGCGCACTTGATCGACGGTCGCGCCGGCACGGCCGAAGCCTGTTGACGTTTTCACATACTCCGCGCCCGCCGCTTCCGCGATTTTGCAGGCATCGACGATTTCAAAATGATCCAGTAAACTGGTTTCCAAAATTACTTTCACGGTGCGGCCTTGCGCAGCCTTCACCACCGACTTGACATCATTTTCGACCGCTGCGCGATTGCCGTCTTTAAAGGCGCCGATATTTAAAACCATATCCAGCTCTTGCGCACCATCGGCGACCGCGCGCACGACTTCCATCGCCTTCACTTCGGCGCGATTTGCGCCCAATGGGAAGCCGATTACTGTGCAGATCTTGACGGGAGTGTCTTTCAATAATTCCGCGGCGAGTGCCACACGATAAGGTTGCACGCAAACGCAAGCGAATGAAAATTGCTTTGCCTCCGCGCATAGCTTTTCAATTTCGACTCGTGTCGCCTCCGCTTTTAATAATGTGTGGTCGATCATTGCAGCCCATCGACCGCTTTGCGTTAACTCCGCCATAAATTCCTTTCCAAAGACGATGCCCCAGCCTAACTTTGTAGAATGGAGGATCTTACCAAACACTACTTGATTTCTGGCCGAGTTCAAGGAGTCGGTTTTCGGGCGTTCACCCGCCGCCAAGCCGAAAAATTAAAGCTTAAAGGTTGGGTCAGAAATCTCGCCGACGGACGGGTCGAAGCTTTAGTGGTAGGATCAGAGCCGGCACTTAGGGATTTTGAATTGATGTTGCGGCAAGGGCCGCTGAACGGATCGATCGACAGCATGCAAGTGAGCGTCTGGGCGGAGAGCCCGCCATCGCTTACGGCTTTCGAAGTGAGAAAGGATGGCTTAAAGCCATGTGCAAAAAATTAATTTCGCTTTTGGTGATCGTGAGTTTTTTAGCGGTTATTCCGGCCGAGAGTTTCGCCGCCCGCAAAAGCAATGCTAACGAAACGGTCACTGCGGGGCCGCGCCGCCATCTTTCCAAGATCGTTTTCGCCGGTCTTGCCGGAGCGATTCTGGGGCTGTCGACGTTAAGCTTTTATGGAAGACCGCAGGAGCGCTTAAGCTATATCCCGATCGGCTTCGCGATCGGCGTCATCGGCGGCGCGATCTTTACGACCTACAAGGCCGCGACCGAGCCGAAAGACTTTTATGGATTGGAGCCCAAGCCATTAACGCCCGAGCTCTGGAGGCTTGGCGATATGGCTCGATCCGACGGCTCGCCGAGCGCACCCGGCGCCGGCTTTTCTTTCAGTTTTTAATAAGAAGTTTTATTCCGCGCTTTGAAAACCGCGGGCCTCTTTGTAGCGGACTTCGACTTTGCTACCTGGAGGTTGCGAAGCCCAGTCGATCTCATCACCCAACAAAATCGCGTTCAACGACGGGCTGTAAGACCATCCTTTTTTGATGTCGCGCGGAAGATCGGAGCTGCCGTAAACCACTTTCAGGGTTTTGATATCCGGCAAGCGAGTGAGGTAGATCTGCGAGCTGACCTTATCGACGATTTGCAGGGCGAATTCCGCCAGTCGCGTTCCATAGTCGGGGGCGCACAAGCTCACGATGTTGGAGCCGCCGCCGCCGTTAGGAACGATATTCAGGAAGTCTTCGATTTTTCTTGGAGTAACTCCCGAGTCGTCGCGTTCGCAATTGTTGACTCCGGTCGGAACGATTGCGCCGTAGCTTAAAACTTTTCGTTTATCGTTATTTTTCAGCGCGAGCAGGGTGTTCAAAAGATCCGGACCGTAAACGCGCTTCGACTGATCTTCGGCGTCGGTGATGAAGATGACGATCAAGGCGGCGGATTTGCGAATAAAGCCGGCATTCCAGCCCGTCAACATGGAGGGCTCAAGTGCCATTTGAATTCCCGTAAACGGTTCCTCGAAACCTGAGCCGTCTACGCCCACCATAAGGTTGCCTTTTAGGACTGAACTCGCGTTGGGGGTGTTTTTCGTGACGATGCGGGTGCTTCCGACCAATTTTCCGCAACAGTCTCTGGAGTACCGTCCGTCAACATCCGTTGTGATAACGCCGATGTTGTAATCGATGATCGAGTTTTTTAAGAACACCGAAGTGAACAGATCGATGTTGCGTGCAAGATTGCTTTGATGAGGACCCATCGATCCCGAATTGTCGATCATAAAAAGAATATCGGCCTTGGGATCAAAAACATCCGAAGCATTGCCGTCGGTTACGCTCTTTTCGGGAGCATAAGGCGCAAGATAGGCCTTCGAGGATTCGGCCGTGCAGCTCGCGGTCAGCGCGAAGGCAGTCGCAAGAAGCAATAAATTTTTCGTCATGACGATTTTCCTTTCGCATCCGCGTGGCAAGCCTTCTTGATATTCACGCGGTAACTGCCGACTTCGTCGAACCAAACCTCTTTATCTTCGGCAGGGAATTGAACGGTCTCATTGGCTTTGGATCCCGTCGTGCCTTTGATCTCTTTGGCCGGCCCGCGGGTCTTATCGATCACGCGATCTGCGACCGAAACTTGGGTGATCACCTCGGCTTCGACGATATGGAGCTTGCGCAAGATCTCTTGAATCTCGCCGGACTCTCTTTTGGCCAACTCACGAACGCGGGTGTGTGCGGCCGCACCGGCCGCATGCGCGCGGGCCAAAGTGTCCTTACGCAACTTATCGAAGTAACCTTGCAAGCCGGTGAAGGCTAAGGATTTCGCATAAACCAGATCGGCCGCGGCGGCCTCGGCCTCGAAAGCCTTTTGCGATTGCGCGAACTGGAACAAACGTTCATCGCGCGAGATCAAGCGCGGAAGTCCCGCACCCTCGCCGCCAAGTTTTGCACGGTCCGCACGGCCGGCTTTTAACACGTCGATCACTTTGCTGATTTGCGGACTCTCAGCGCTTTTAGCCACTTCGGTTAAAGCTTTGTTGCGCTCTTTAAAAATCTTCGAGAACTCATTCAGCGACTTCATCACTCCCGGATAGTCGCAAACCTTAAGTTCCGCCAATGAGTGTGCGAAATAGCTTTCGGGCCCTGCCAGCAAAGCCATTCCCGGAGCAACCAGCGAGCGGCTTACGGCCATCGCGTTTTGCGGCTCACCCTTGCGGATATAAGACCAAGCCATTTCCTCTTGGGCATCGGTCCAATATTCCGATGTCTTGGCGATCTTTTCATAATACTTGATCGCGGCGGCATAATGCGCGCGTTGAAACAGCATGCGTGCGGCGGTCAGATCCATCAAATCCTGACTCACCGGTTGTGGATCGGCCTTCATCACTTCAGCTAAAGTTTTCGCTGCCGCTTCGATATTGTTGTTCAATGACTGGGCGATAACGATCTGCCAACCGACTTTCGCGTGCTCGGGGCTTTTTACCGGCAACTGCGAATACAGTTTTTGCAAAGCCGAGAGGCTTTTTATCGACGGCAAATCGCGGGTCATGATCCGGTATTCGAGTTCGGGTGCGAACACCTTTGCGAATTTGGGATTCCATTTGATTCGGGCTTGGCTCCACGCGTAGTGATTTTCCGGAGCGGCTTCAACCCAAAGTCTGCGAATTTCGGGATCGATCTTCGCGGGATCTTCAATTTGGAACAACAGTTCTAAGCCGTTGACCGGCATGCCGGCCTTAAAGTGCGAATAAGCGAAAAGCGCGCGTCCATTGGCTGAGCGTTGAAAAGGAGTTCCTTCAAAAGCGGCACGATATTGCAGCAAAGCTTTGTCCCACTCTCCTGCTTCGACCAATTCGATAAAGTGGCTTTGATCGGGATGCGGCTTTTTAAATTGCGCTTTCAGCACACGCATAAGAGGGCTTTCGGCCGGCTTCTCGTTCACGGCCTTCGGCTTGCCCTTCGTGTCGCGGGCGACTGAGCCTTGATCCAGAATAGATTCCAAGTCTTCGGCAAAGGCGAATACGGGAAGCGACAATGAGCCCAACAAGGCCGCGGTCACCAGAAGGCGAGGCTTCATCATAACAACCATCCCATCTGCAGCGATCCAACCGTCAGATCCATCGCGCGATCGCCATCGTTGTTTTTAGCGGTGTAGTTCTGATAGCGCATTTCCAAGCGGGTCGTGAAATGTTGAGTGAGCCAGAATCCGATTCCCCCGCCGGCCGTGTAAGTCGAAGTGGGTCCGGAAGAAAGACGGATCGTTCCCCCGCCGCCCAGGGCGTAGACGTCAAAATGGATCACGCTTTTCTCGAGCAGATTGATCTTCCCGTAGATCGGGTACCAATTCAGCAAAGCAAGAACTTCGTCTTTTACGTAATCGATTTGCGGGAAGGGCTGAGTCGGATTTTCGGGATTAGCTGCGAATTCCGCCGTGGCGGCATTCACCGCCGATTGGCCCTCGCGGGTCAATTCGTTGAAAGCATAATTGTATTTGAGGCCGGCCGAGAGGCGCGGCGTGAAATGGTAGTTCAGATTGATACCGATATTTTTGGTGTGGGCGAAGGTCTCGCCGCCGAAAACATCCGAGAATTCGGGCGCAAGCTCCACCCGGTGGCGCCGGTCGACGGTGCGGGTTTGTACCACGCGCACGTCTTTTTGCGGTTCTAGCGCGCGCGCTCTTTCGAGCATAATCGTATTGCCGCCGAGAGAATCAAAATCGGGTTGGGTTTCAGCCGCATTAGCAAAACCCGACAAGATTAAAAGTGCGAAAACTGAGCTGTTAAAAAGAGTTCGACGCATTTTAGGGTCCTTTCGGGAGGACGCGTGTCCTGAAATTTAGAGTTTTGATGGGGCGTGAAGTGTCACGTGCATCACGATTGCGGGACAAGACATAGGCTTGCAGATCGACGACCGTGCCCGCGCTGCCGGCCACCGGCGTCCAGCTGAACGTGCAATTTAAAGTCGAAGGATTGGTGTTCACGCAGGTGAATGTCGAGCCCACGGGAAGATTAAAGGTGCGGTCCAGCGACAGGATGCCTTCTTGCTTCGGATCGGCGATAATGAATTTCTGTACCGCCGGCGTTTCGGCGGTAACGACAAATTCTTCAATCCACGTTGAAGCCGGCATGGCAAATGATGTGTAGATATCAAAATCCATAATGCGTATCGGAGAGAGCTTGCCGTAGCGGCTGGCCGCGATAAGACCGACCTTGAAATTGTCGACCCCGCCGGTCAGCTCCACATCACGCAAATCCACCTGCATGTAAATGCGGTATTCGCCGTTACCGAGGCTGTCGGTACGCGAGGCGGATAAAACTCCCGCGAGACTTTTGGTTCCGGCCACCGATTGCAAAATGACACGGGGATAAGAGCTGACATCGGAAGCGTTGGCATCGCGGTCGCGTACATAAACTTGGATCAGCGAAGTTGTGCCTTCGCGGATAAAGAGATCGGACTTTTCGACGCGGGTGACTTCGGGGGCGGCGAACTCGCGTGACACGCGCATTCCAATTGTTCGCGTTCCCACCAGAACCTGCGCATTCGGCTTAGTGCCGATGGCCTTCATGATTAAGGGGAGCTCGACCCAGACATTGCCCTTATTTTTTGAATCGACATAACCTTTAGGCGGCGTCCAAGTTAAGCGGTTGGTCGCCGGATTGTAGCGGGCGCCGGGAAAATCATTCAAGTTTTCAAACTGGAGCTCGACATCGTAACCTTCAAGTAAAACCCGGCCGGTGATTTCGAATTCCGCGGCGACACCCTCTTCGAGCGAAGTGAAGTCGGGCGCCACAATGCGGATAGCATCGCTGGGAAGAGGTTTCGAAAAGTCCGGCTTGGTCGGCACGGGAAGTCCGTTGCGAAAGCGGGCATCTTTGCCGGCCAAAGGATCTTTGGTCCACTTACCGCAAGCCGTGAGGCCCGAAAATGTCAGACCAAGCAGCGAAGCGGCCAATACAACTAAAAATTTATTTGTCTTCATTTACCCCTGCCCTGTTCTTCTTAATACAAATGGATAGGAAACTTTCACATCGACGCCACCCTGCGGGAGCGGGAACTTCCAGCTCTTCAGGCGCATAACGATGCACTCTTCGATACCTTTGGAATTCAGTGAGCTGTTGGCGACGTTCGCCACCTTCACCGCGCCGTTCCCGCCGATCGTAAAGTCAACGGCAACACGGCCGTTCAAGTTCGGATCGGCTTGCAGGCCTTGTTCATAACAAAAACGGACTTGGCCGAGATTACGATTGATGACGGCCGCGATCGCGTCGCGATCAAGACCCGTATCAACGGTCGCTTCTTGCGAGAGACCAATGGGTGCGGCGCCCGTTGAGCCGACCATCGTCATTTTGCCATAGCCCGCCTGGCCGCCGCCCTTGCCTTTGGTTCCATAACCGCCGGCACCTTCAACGCGATTTCCGGCACCCAAAGGAGCCGAAGTTAAACCTTTTGCATAAAGCGAGGTTTGCGTACCGCCGCTGCCGGCGTTTCCACCAAGTCCCGGTCCTGCGGTCGTATTGGCCTTAGCCAAATCCAAGCCGCCCATTTGCTTGCTTTTGCTCAACGATCCCAGCGCGCTCAATGCCCCCATGCGCTTTAAGCGGTCGATGCTTTTCGGCTTGGCGGTCGGCTTCACTTCTTCGCGGGTTTGATTGTTCATGTGAGCCGCCTCGACCACTTTAGGACGGGGAGGAGCGGCCTTCACAATTTTAATCAACTCTTGTTTGGCGGCTTCTTCGCGCTTCTCCATATCGGGGGTGCGGGTCAGCAAGAAAGTCAGAATGCCCGTGGAGATCAGTAAAACGACGGCGAGGATCGCATACCAAGTGGTGTTGTTCTCGGTCGCTTCATGGCTGTCGGTCGCGATGATTTCGACTTTCGGTAGAACGCGGAGGTGCCCCGAAATACCGACGGGAAACATGTCCGTGTCGGCGCTCAGGTCGCCAAGCAGTTCATAAGGGATTTTGTGGTCATGGAACCGGTCGAGCGAATCGACCAACTCAAGGCGCCGGGTGTCCCCGCGGCGAACCACCTGTACGGCTTTGCCGCTCCAAGCGTAAGTTCGCACCACCTGTCCGTCGCTGTTTTCAAGTACAAGTTGTTTATCCATATATTAAAAGCGCTCCGCGGATTGTTCTAAACGGTCTTTAAATTCCGTGCGCACACCGATCAAAGAATCCAAAACTTTGTCTTCCTCAACGGTGGTCACGGCTTCGTCCGAAAAATGATACTTACCTTGCACCAGCAGGTCTTCGAAAGAGTGCGAGGTGCTGCTTTCGGCATTGGGCTTGCGCGCATCCGCTTTTGGAGCGGCGAAGAGCGAAGCCGAGTTGAGGCTTAATGCGATTAGGCCTAATACGATTAAGGATGCAATTCTCATAAGGTCCCCTTGTTCAAGCGCTCAAGACGGTTGCTGAGATATTCGGACATAGCGAGATTGTCGGATTTTCTCTCCAAAGAAAGCAATCCTTCGAGAGCCGTTTTATCCATCGGGTTGTCAAAAACCTTTTGTCGCGCGGCTTGGATGTCTTTTACTGAAGGACGCTCGCTTAAAACGGTCTCTTCTTTAAAACCGTCAAGCTTGGCGCGCTGATCCTCGGGTGCGATCTCTTTCAACGCGTCGACCTCGGTGGTGATCAATTTGCGAATCGGCTTTTGTCTCCACGAAGCGGTCAGGCCCGCGGCCCAATCCGTACCTTGCCAGAATTGGCCGGCCTTGGTTTTCGCCTCAGCCGCCTTCGTCTGATAGGGCATCGCTTGGGTCGAGAGGATTTGCAGATACTCTTGCTCTTCTTCCGGAGTCAGCCCGGCCGGTGTCGGTGCCGAGAGCAGATCCTGATAGAAGCGCTCGCTTTCACGTGCGATCAAATCGATGCTCACCAGTTGCGCCGTCCAGTCCCCGCTCTGGATCGAGCGCTTCACGAAATCCTCCGCCTTATTCAGCAATGCGGCCCGACGCTTGATGGACTTGGCCAGCTTCGTCTGATTTTTGGTGTCGAGCTTGTCGGCGACCAAAGGCCTTTTCATTGCCGCGAATTCTTTTAAGAACACTTGCCGCTGCAAAAGCTTGCCGGCATCGGTGTCGCGCAATTTCGCGTCGCCGGTGACTTTCTTCAGCAGCGCTTCTTTGCCGGTCTTGGCAAATGCTTCCGAATACAACTGAGCGAGAAGGGCCGGGTCGGAACTCAAAACACCCTTCACTTTCTCGATCTCCAAATCCGGAGTTTTAGACTTACGAACCAATTCCGCGGCCACTAGGGGTTTGCGGTCGGCGTCTTTTGTTTGCGCCAAATAGTTCATGTAGAAAGGGGCGCTTTGTTTGCCCGAAAGTTCGGCGAAAACCGCGAGCTTAAAGTTTTTCTCGTCGACAGGAAGAGTCTTTTCAAGTTTTTCCGTCGCCGCAAAGGCGGTCGAGAAATCCAAACGAAGCTCGGCGAAGTAAGCCTTGCGGCCCCAAGCCAATTCGCGGTCCGCAGAGGAAGCCTGTGGGAGGGCGAGCAAGTTATCCGCAGAGGCCGCAGCCTCGCGAATTTTGCCCGCTTTTTCCGAAAGGATCAGTTTGTTGCGATAGAACTTCACCTTGTCTTCGGGGCCGGCCTTTGCGGGATCGAAATCGGCCAAAGCGGCGAGAGCCGCGGCGGGATCTTTTTCCGCCAAAGCCGCGGACTTGGTCAAAGTCGTTTTCTGAATGATCTGCGAGAAATCCGTTTTGTTGTTCGCAAAAGTCCGCTCATATTCCTTCGCCCAAGTGACGAGGCGGCTGTCGTCTTTCATTAAGACCAAAGCATCAAGCGATAAGTCCGCGGCCTGCTTGCGCAAAACCGGATTGCCCTTGCCGTTGATCGCGAGACTGCGCAATTCTTCGCTCGACTTGGCGTAATCGCCCTTGTCGTACAAAGCGCGGGCCTTTTGGTACTGAACTTCGAGGAGTTTGGTTTTCTTCGGCGAGTTCTGAATGTAGGAATCGTAAGCCTGATCGGCGATGACGGGATCCTTCGACATCTCGGCAAGCTCAATCTGGCTCAAGACGACCGTCTCAAGTTTGTCGGCGTTGGCTACCTTGTCTTTCAAAAGCATTTCGCGGGCCGCGGTGTAGTGCGCCCAGCTGGAGCCGAAATTCTTTTGCTCCATCGCCGTCTGCGCCGCGAACAATTGCGCGTCGACGTCTTGCGGGAACAGGGCCAAGTAATCTTCATAGGCGGCGAGCAGTTCGGGGCTGGTGTTCTTCTTTTCCGTTTGGTTCCAGGCGACGACGAAGTGTCGAGCACGGCTCTTTAAAGCTTGCTCGGGAGCAGTGTCCTTGTAGCCAAGATCTTTCCAAGACTGCATGGCGAATTCATAAGCCTTTAAAGCCGCAGGCTTGTTTTGTTTATCAAGATGCAATTGCGCTATCGCAAGGCCTGCGGCCAATTTTTCCGTCGGCACGGTCAATTGTTCGGAAACGATTCCCCATGTGAGAAGGGCTTCATCCTTTTTACCGGTACGCTCAAGTTCAAAAGCCAAATTCTGTCCGTTGGCAAGCCTGGTCGAAGCCGGGCTGAGCTTCAGCAACTGCAGCACTTTGTCTTTGGTTACGGCCGCTTTGGCGAGAAAAGTCGAATAATCGCGTGCGACTTCTTCGTGAAACTGGTTGTCCACGGACGCTTGCGAATTGCCGGTGCGTGAAAGCAGCTCGGGCGTGCTCAGAACTCTTTCCAATTCTGAAATCGCCTGAGCGACTTGTCCGAGATGAAAGTACGACCAGGCCCGGCGATAGGCGGCGAGGCCCTTTGAAGTCGCCTGCGGTTGCTTCAAGACTTGGTCATAGTGCTGGATCGCTTTCGCGAACTCGCGGCGCTTAAAATAAATTTCGGCCAACGACAAATTCGATTCGGCCTGCAGCTGCGGATCACGCTCTAACTTTAAGTTCTGCTGATACAGAGCGATGGCTTTGGCTTCGTTGCCGTTCATTTGGTGCAAGTGACCCATCTGCATGATGACCTTGGGGCGCGAACTTTCGGGCGCCCTAGGGAGGATCTCATTATATAGACGAAGTGCCTTCTCACGGTCTTTTGCCGGACCCTTGCAGTCGGCGCAGCCATCCGAGGAGGCTACAGAAACTTGGCGCGCCCGTTCGGCATAAAGATCGGCAAGGCGTAAAGTCACACCCACCTTGGCGGCGTCCTGGTTGGGAAGCGTTTGATAAATTTTCTCAAGCTTATTGATCAAAATATTCTGAGTGGCCAAATCCATATCGGCCCGCGCCACTTGTCCCAGCAACAAGACCGCGGCCAAAACCGCGATCAATTTCCCCCTCAACACGCTTCCCCCTACTTTGCTATTACGGCAAATCGAATATCCCCAAATCCCGCGGCCGAAGCCGCCAGCACCAATTGATTTAAAACTTCATATTTTACACGGCGATCGGCCTGAACGGTCACAATGCCGGGATACTCTTCGTTCGGGTGAGTTTCAGCGAACTGCTTCCTTAGATTGATGAGCTCACCGATCAGGCTTTCCTGCGTGATTTCTTTATCCTCAACGAACAACACGCCGTTTTCGATTTTCACCACGGGATTGCGCTCCAAAACTTCTGCACGCGTGG
The DNA here is from genome assembly GCA_964628445.1 of uncultured Pseudobdellovibrionaceae bacterium. Classification (GTDB taxonomy): domain Bacteria; phylum Bdellovibrionota; class Bdellovibrionia; order Bdellovibrionales; family UBA1609; genus JALHOQ01. The sequence goes on from CAZVOP010000015.1 coordinate 41,808, forward strand.
CTTTCGGCAGCTCCGTGTCTTTGCCAAGAAAAAGCAAGTCGCCGGTGCTTGAGAAGCTCATCAACAGAAAGATCACAAGAATCGAGAAGGCGTCGATTAGCGCCGTGAGCAACAAATCGCCGGTCACCACGCGCTTCATGCGGCCATGGGAAGGACGAATAACCGATTCGTTGGCGATCACACTTTCAATGGCACTGTCCGACAAAATACTTTGTGTCGCGAGCATGTTTCCCCCTCTAGAGCGGAACCACACCGAGATCGGTGAGTCCCACTTTCTTAAACTCGTCCATCACGTCGATGATTTCTTCGTAATCGCTTTGTAAGCGCGGCTGAATCAAAACGGTTTTCAATTCCGGATCCAGCGTTTTTAGTTGCTCCACCGTTTTATTAAGGTCGGCCATGTTTCCACGTCCGTTTTCGCCCTTAATATTGAAGGAGCTGAATTTCGACGGCACCTTTGAAGATTGCTTCACACTTAAGGTCAGCAGCCCGTTCTCGCCCATGGCGACCCACAGCTGCGGCTTTTTTTCGGTTTCGGCGGCCGATTGCCCGCCGATCGCTTGCTTCACATTCAATGAACCGACCTGCATCCAGACGGCGGTGAGCAAAAGAAAACAAATGCACACCGAGAGCAGATCGATACATGGAATCAGGTTGATCTCGAAATCGAGATGCTTTTTATGATGGCGCATTTTAACTCCGGATTCGTTTCAACTAAGCGTTGATTTCGGGTTTGCTTGCGCCTTTTTCCGAATATTGCCCGCCACGGAAGGATTTAAATCCAGCCGGCTCGTAAGCGTAGCTCAGCCAATTGAATACCCGCAGGCCGCTGGTGTTTAGATCTTCAGCCAAACGGTTGGCGCGGTTTTGCAGAATCGAGAACATCACCAAGGCCGGGATGGCCGCGACCAGTCCGTACGCGGTGGCGTTCATCGCTTCCGAAATGCCGGCAGCAAGCAAAGTGGCTTTCTCGGCCGGATTGGCGTAACTGACGGCCGCGAAGGATTTAATCATCCCCGTGATCGTGCCCAGCAGACCCGTCAAGGTCGCGACGTTTCCTAACATAGAGAGGAAGCCTACGCGGCGATCCAGCATTCCGTTTTCAGAAATCAAGACCTCGTCCATCTTGCCTTGGATTTCGTCTTTGCCGCCCAAGTTCTTTGCGGCCTTTGCGCCGGCGATCAACGCGCGGGCGATGGCTTGACCTTCAACGGCATGAGCACGCTCGATAACCGCATCCAGTTCTCCGCGGCGTATGCCGTCTTCGAACGAGTCCGCAATTTGCTTTTGATTCAGACGGCGTCCGACGAAGAGTGCATAAACTCTTTCGATCATGATCGCGATCGAGAATAATTGAATGGCCAGAATCGGCCACATCCAGAAACCACCACCATGAAAAGCTGAAGCTATACGCTCAAACATGCATTACCCCTCTGTTTATTGCATATATAGGAGCTAACTTTTTCACGGTGCTTTGTAAAGATGATAGTTTCGTCAGGCCTTGCGTTTGAAGAAGCCCGCCGCGGCGCTTTGTGTGTTTTCGGCTACGCCGGTGATCTTCAGGCCGCTTTTCGCATCGACTCCGGCCATGCGGGCGTTCGATTTCGTGCTGGCGTCGACCGGCTCAAGTTTCTTTTCCTTTTTGCCTAGGAAGGTATTGGCTAAAAGCTTGTCCACTTTGCCTTCACCGACCAATTTATTGAGGTGATATTCGAAGGTCATATTCCCTGCATCCATCTGTGTTTGCATGATTGAGGGGATCTGGAAGGTTTTGCCTTCGCGTATCAAATTCGCAACTGCATGAGAATTGGTAAGAACTTCGAATGCCGCAATCCGGCCTGGCTTGTCGGCGCGCGGGAATAGAGTCTGCGCAACGACACCACGTAAGCTTTCAGAAAGCATAACGCGGATCTGAGACTGTTGCTCCATCGGAAAAACGTCGATGATGCGGTCGACTGTTTTGGCCGCATTATTTGTGTGAAGAGTTCCAAACACTAAGTGCCCAGTCTCTGCCGCGGTCATCGCCAATTGAATGGTTTCAAGGTCTCGCAACTCGCCCACAAGAATGATATCCGGGTCTTCACGTAGCGCCGCCTTCAAGGCGTTGGCGAACGACTTGGTGTGGCTATGCACCTCGCGTTGATTGATCAGGGACATTCGGTTCTCGTGAACAAATTCCACGGGGTCCTCGATCGTCATAATGTGTTCTTTACGCGTTAGATTGATGTCATGAATCAAACTGGCCAGGGTCGTTGATTTACCCGAGCCGGTCGGACCGGTCACCAACACCAATCCACGCGGCACATCGACCATGTCCATGATCATTTGCGGAAGATTCAACTCCTTCGCGGACTTCACTTGCTCGGGAATCACGCGAAAGACTCCGCCCATCCCGCGTCTTTGCATGAACACGTTCACACGAAAACGCCCGACGCCGGGAAGAGAGTACGAGGTGTCCATTTCCCAATTTTCGACGAATAAACGCTTTTGCTTTTCATTCAGAATTTCAAAAATCAAACCCTGCACGACATTGTTATCCAGCGGCGGGTGATTGAGGCCGACCATTTCCCCGTGAATACGGAAAAAGGGTTGAGTGCCGGCGGATAAATGCATATCCGAAGCATTTTGCTGAACCATCAACTTGAATAACTTATCTATTTCAGCCATGTATCTCTTTTCGGCCGTTAAAGGCGCGGGCTTTACCCTCCGTGACGGATGCCGTCTTTCACCTGGCCCTTAGTGCGGCTATATTCAAATTGCTGCGAGCTCTCTTTCTTCGTTTCGAGGTTAAACTGTGTCTGCGGAAATTCTGATCAATGTGCGCCCCAATCTCACCCGCGTCGCCTATGTCGAAGACGGCGTGCTGAATGATTTAAAAATTGAGCGCCATGGGTCCCCGACCTTAGTCGGGTCTATATACAAAGGACGCGTGGTGCGCGTCCTGCCGGGCATGCAGGCGGCATTCGTGGATATAGGTCTCGATCGCGCCGCTTTTCTTTATGTCGCCGACGTGCGCTCGGATTTGGATGCCGAACCCACCGCCTTGTACATGGAAGAAGAAGCCCACGGCGAAGAGGTTCCAAGCCCGGTTGTCGAGAAAGAAAAGGAAGAGTCGTCGCGTGTGACGATTCAGGATTTACTCCATGAGGGGCAGATCATCATGGTTCAAGTCGCCAAAGATCCGCTGGGCACGAAGGGCGCACGCATCACCACGCATATTTCTTTGGCCGGCCGCCACGTGGTCTTTATGCCGACGGTTCAGCATTTAGGAATTTCCCGGCGCATCGAAGACGAGCGCGAACGCGACCGCCTCAAAAAAATCGTTGAAAGCCTTAAACCCAAGGGCGGCGTCATCATCCGCACGGCTTGCGAGGGCGAAACCGCCGAGAGCTTGGGCGCCGATCTCGACTATTTGAATCGTTTGTGGAGCGAAATCGATAAAGGTTACGACAAACGCAAAACGCCGGGCCTCATTCACCCTGAAATCGACGTCGAACTTCGCGCGATTCGCGATCTCCTGAATGAAAATGTCGTGCGCGTGATCGTCGACGATCAAAAGGTGCACAAAAAAGTTTTAAGTTTCATCAATCAGTTTATGCCTAAGCACGGCAAAAGCGTGGTGCTTCACAGTGGCAATCAGCCGCTCTTCGACATGTACGATCTTGATTTGGAAATTTCGCGCTCGCTGGATCGCAAAATTTGGCTGAAATCGGGTGGCTACATTGTGATCGACGAGGCTGAGGCTCTGGTTGTCGTCGATGTAAACACCGGCCGCTTCGTCGGCAAAAAGGATCTTGAGGACACCATCCTCAAAACCAACTTGGAAGCGGTTAAAGAGATCGCCCATCAGCTGCGTATCCGCAATTGCGGCGGAATCATTATTATAGACATGATCGACATGGAAGACCCGATGCACCGGGATAAGGTCATGAACCAGCTGAAGCTGGAATTGGTCAGTGATTTGGCCAAAACCACGGTTGTCGCGATGTCGGAGCTCGGGCTGGTGGAGATGACCCGCAAGCGCACCAGGCCCTCACTGGTGTCCGCGCTTTGCGAACCCTGTACGTACTGCGAAGGCAAGGGCTACATCAAGCGTAAGGCCACGATAGCTCAGGAGATTTTCCTGGCGCTCGAGCGTGAAGTTTTGCGCTCCAAAGAGGCCAATAATGCTGTGGTCCATGTGCACGCCGCGGTCGCCGACTGGATCTACGAAGAAGAACAAGAGGCGCTCGAGGCCATCGAAGCCAAAATCCAGCGCCCGGTGGTCTTTAAAGTCGAGCCCGGCTACCATATCGAACAGTTTGAAATCTATTCGCTTTTTGCCCCGCCATCGAAGGGCTGAACAAACTAAAGGCAGCCTTGACATCCTCTGAGCCGCCGTGGCAATCCATTCTATTCCGGAGGTTCAAGGATCATGTACGCCATCATCAAAGCAGGCGGGAAACAGTACACTGTTAAGCCCGGCGATGTTTTACGAGTTGAAAAGTTAGAGGCCGAGCTCGGCTCTGAAATTACATTTAAAGAAGTTCTCATGATCGGTGGCGAAAAAACTTTCGTCGGCGACAATGTGGCAAAAGCTTCGGTTGTGGTCGTTGTGACCAACCAACAGCGCGGACCCAAGCTGGTCGTTTTCAAAAAGAAACGCCGCCAAGGTTATCGCCGCATGGGCGGACACCGTCAGCCCTACACCGAGCTCTTCATCAAATCGATCACGAATCCCGAAGGCACCGTCGCTAAAGCCGAAGGCAAAGCGCAAGTCTTCAATCCCGAGAAAAAAGCGCAACGTCTCGCTAAAACCGCGGAAGTTCGTGAGCAGTGGAAACAGAAAAACCGCTTGGCCGCTAAAGCCGGCGAAGCTCCAGCTGAAACAAAAGCGACGGCTAAAAAAGCCAGCGCCAAAAAAGCAGCAGGCAAAAAGACTTCGACTGCGAAGAAAAAATCTTCGGGTGCGAAAAAAGCCGGCGGAGCCAAGAAGAAGACCGCAAAGAAAGTCGCCAAGAAGTAAGGCTGAAGAAATAAACTGAGTTTAAGTTAAGCGAAGAGGATTTAAGTCATGGCATCAAAAAAAGCAGCCGGTAGTACAAAGAACGGACGGGATTCACAGAGTAAACGCTTGGGCGTAAAACGCTTCGGCGGTGAAACGGTCCTCTCCGGAACAATCATTGTTCGTCAACGTGGATCCAAGTTCCTCGTTGGTCGCAACACTCGCATGGGCCGTGATTTCACGATCTACGCGTTGATTGAAGGCCAAGTGAAGTTCGAAAGATTGAACAAAGACAAATTCAAAATCAGTGTTTATCCCCGTGCGGAAAGCGCTGCGAAAACTAAAGCGGCTTAACGGCCGCCCCGGTTGAGTGGAAATTTTGGATCTCTAAGCCCAATCCATAAAGGTTTGGGCTTTTTATTTTGAGAAGAGAGTAAAGTCGTTTGAAGTTTATCGATGAAGTGAAAATCACAGTGAGTTCCGGCAAAGGCGGCGCGGGGAAAGTCAGTTTCCGGCGTGAAGCCTTGGTTCCGCGTGGCGGTCCCGATGGTGGCGACGGCGGCAAGGGCGGCGATGTGATTGTCGAGGCCGATTCACGTTTGCGCTCCCTTCTCGATCTGCGTTTCCAAAAAGCTTACCGCGCCGAAGACGGTTTGCCCGGCGAACAGCAAATGCGTTCGGGAAAAGACGGCGCCAATCTGGTGCTCAAAATTCCTCCGGGCACGCTGATCAAAGACAACGAAGGCCGCATCCTTTACGACCTGACCGAAGGCCAAGTGATCACGCTTTTAGAGGGCGGTATCGGCGGGCGCGGAAATCCGTTTTATAAATCGAGCGTGAACCAGGCGCCGACAGTCGCGCAAAAAGGGATGCCGGGCAAAGAGCTCGACATTCAGCTTGAGCTCAAGCTCCTCGCCGACGTGGCCATTGTCGGTTTGCCGAATGCGGGAAAGAGTACCTTAATTTCGCGGATTTCATCCGCGAAACCAAAAATAGCGGACTATCCTTTCACGACCCTCGTCCCAAATTTAGGAGTCGTGCGTTTCAAAGAGGAACTCACCTTCGTCGTCGCCGATATTCCGGGGCTGATCGAAGGCGCGCACGAAGGTCATGGTTTAGGAACCCAATTCCTGCGCCATATTCAGCGTTGCCGGTTTTTCGTTCACTTGATCGACATCGGCCCGACGGCGGTTAAGGGTCCGCTCGAGTCCTATGAAGAAATTCGGCATGAATTAAAAATGTACGATGAATTAAAGAAGGGCGAAGACGGTTTCGAGCCGCTCGCCGACCGCCCCGAGATTATCGTGATAAATAAAGTCGATTCAGTCGACGAGACTTACATGCGCGAATCGATGGATATCTTCCGCAAAAAGGACTTACAGGTTATGGCCATTTCGGCGGTCACCGGCAAAAACACCAAAGAGCTTGTCGCCCTGCTGGGCGGGAGAGTGTTCAATGAGAAAACATAAAGTCGCCATTTTCGGCGGTAACTTCGATCCTTTTCATTACGGACATCTCAACAGCATGTTGACGGTTGCCGATGAATTGAATTTGGACGAAGTGCGCGTGATCCCGGCTTCGATCAGCCCGTTGCGTGTGCAAACCCAAGGCTCCACTCCTGAACACCGGATCGAGATGCTCAAGCGCGGAATCGCCGGTCATGAAGACATGATCAAGATCGACACGCGCGAAGTTGAGCGCGGAGGCCTGAGCTACACGATCGACACCATTGAATCTTACTTGAAAGAGAAATCCGGAGACGAGCTCGAACTCTATTTGATCGTCGGCATGGATCAGTTCGGCAAACTCGATCAATGGAAGAACTTCGACAAACTTCTTGGTTTGGTGAATTTAGTGGTGACCTCGCGCCCGGGCATGGAGCTTCCCTATTCGCTGGAGGACTGGCCGCTCGCAGTTCGCAATATGGTCGGGGACTCCGACAGCAAGCAGGCCGTTTTGAAAAACGGGCGCTCGATCCATTTTATGCAGCTGGAAGACGTCGAAGCGTCGGGCACCGAGATCCGCAAAAAAATCCGTTTTCAGCAAGACATTCAGACACTGGTTCCCCCGGGCGTTGAAGAGTACATCCGCGAACATAAATTGTTCGAGGGCGTAAATCGCAAGATCGGCGATTTCGAAAAATTCGCGGCTTATTGCGACAAGGTTCTGGTCGATAAGGGCGGGGTCAACGTGAAGACCTATGATCTGCGTAATAAGCAGGGGCCGAGCGAGTTCACCGTGATCTGTTCGGGCACCAGCACTCGGCATGCTTCGGCTTTGGCCGAGCACTTGGTGCGCGAGGTGAAGAAGGACTACAACGTGTGGCCCGAAAATATGGAAGGCCAAGGCGAGGGGCGTTGGATCGTGGTGGATTACGGTGCTTTGATCGTTCACACTTTCTACGATTTCGTGCGCCAGGAATACCGCTTGGAAGAGCTGTGGGCCAAGCCGCCAAGAAAGCTCATATAAAGACGTTGCGATGAAGATTCGTTTTTTGATCTTAGAAGGTAAGGCTCCCGATTGGGTGGCGATCGCGCGCAAAGAATATCAAGCCAAGATCAATCCGTTCATTCCATTTGAAATCCGAAATCTGAAAAGCCCGAATGCCGATCGCGACTCGGCCGCGGTTAAACAAAAACTCGAAGCCGAATTGATTCTCAAAGAGTTGGGCGAAAAGGATTTGCTTATCCTGTTTGACGAAAAGGGCAAGCTTCCCAAAACCAGCGAAGAGTTCTCTGCCGCGCTCTCGCGGGTGCTGGAAAGCGGCAAGTCCACCATCGTGTTTTGTATCGGCGGGCCGTATGGTTTTGCCGACGAAATCAAAAAGCGCGCACAGATGCAGTGGTCTCTCTCTCCACTCACAATGAATCATTGGATCGCAGGACTCATGGCGCTCGAACAGCTTTATCGCGGGCTCACGATTCTTAAAGGCATTCCCTACCACAATCGCTGACGTCCGGCCGCCGCCCGCGTTTTGCTTTGATACACAATAAATGTGGATAAGGCTGTGATTTGCCTTTGCATCTCCATCCTCGTCACGGAGGAATGGAAATGTTCGACACTTTAGGCTATGCTAGGAAATTGGAAGAAGTCGGTATCCCGCGCGAACAGGCCGAAGCCCACGTGCGGATTATCGCAGACATTGTTGAGGGTGATTTGGCGACTAAAGCGGATCTACAAGAAGTGAAGTCAGAGCTTAAGGCCGACATTCAAGGCTTGAAGAACGATATGCGGGCGCTAACCCAACAGGTCGATCATCGGTTTATCGAGATGGAATATAGGCTGATGGTTAGGCTTGGTGGGAGCCTCACGGCTGTTGTTGTTACATGCACCACCGTCCTTGCGTTTCTTCTAAAACACTAAAATGCCTTTTAAAACTCGAAAGGTGCCAAGGGCCTGTGTCCTTTGCTCTGCATTTTCATATGACATAAATCTATGTTCGCATTGCGCCTCCGAACTCTACGCGCGCCGCGAGCCGATCGTACGCAAAGAGAATGATTTGATTATCAAAAGTCTATTTGCTTGGCGCCAAGACGGCTTGCCGGCCTTGCGCGTGCTTGTTCATGCGATGAAGCGCCATGCGGATCCAAAACCGTGGAACGAACTGGCGTTATGGATGACCGAGCAGTTTGAAACACGATGCAAGCGCGTTTTGGTCCCGGTACCTTCGCGGAGCGCCAATCACGCACTGGGCTTGGCGATGGCGCTTTCCAGGTGGACGGGATGGCCGGTTAAGGACAGGCTGACTCTTCGAACTCAACGTTCTCAAAAAACGCTTTCGCGAAATGAGCGAAAGGCTATTCGCTTCGAGCCGAAAGCCCCTCTGCAGTATAAGGAATTCACGAATGTGGTGATCGTAGACGACGTGGTGACCACGGGTGCGACGGCCCTGGCGGCGTTTCACGGTCTAGGATCGCCTGAGGGGGCGGAAGTGTGGTGCTTAATGGACCGCCGGCCTTGCGGTACAGAGGGGGCGCTGTTATAAACTTGAGCCATGCGCATCATTATGGCCCTCGTATTTTTGTTTGCCTTTCCCGGTCCCGCTTTTGCTAAGGCAAAGAAGGTCTCCCCGGAAAAGGAAGTCGATGCGGTTTTGAGCAAGTATCGCAAGGCCCCTGCCATCAGCGCCAAAGTCAAAAAGACGGTGGTGCAAGAGATGACCGGCGTCGACAACAAGAGCAGCGGCAACTTTTATTATTCGAAAGGGAAGTTGCGCCTGGATTTCACGGAGCCCGAAAAGACCACGCTGGTTTATGACGGCAAATATGTTTGGCTGGAATCGCGTCTTGATGAAAAAAAGGTGCAGGTGACCAAGATGCGCACCAATGAGCTGAAAAAATCGAAATCCGTGATCACTGCTTTGTTTGATCAGAAAGATGTTTTGCGCAGCTTTAAACTGGTGAAGACGGCTACCGAGAATGGGGCAAAGGTTTATACCTTTGAACCAAAAGATAAAAAGAGCAGAGGCGAAGTGACGATGCTCGAGGTGGCGCTGAAAGCAAAAGACATCCAGCGCATCACGTACACGGATGAGGTCGAGAATAAAGTGAGTTTTATTTTTAGTGATTTAACCAAGGGCGATGTGCCGGCCGCGAGGTTTTCGTACAAGCCGCCGAAGAACGCCGAAGTGACAGAGATCTAATGAAAGAAGTTTCGAGTCCCACCAAAAAAGTCCATTTCATCAGCCTCGGCTGCCCCAAGAACCTGGTCGACACCGAGATCATGGCCGGCTCACTTATGGGCGACGGCTATCAAGTCGTCGCCGAGCCCGGCGATGCCGACACCGTGGTCATCAACACTTGCGGCTTCATTGAGGCCTCGAAACAAGAATCGATCGATAAAATTTTAGAGATGACCGCTTTAAAAAACGGCGGTGCCGTACAAAAGGTTGTGGTCGCGGGTTGCCTTACCCAACGCTACAAGGACGATTTGGTTGAAGGTTTGCCCGAGGCGGACCTTTTTGTGGGTTCGGGCCAGTTCCAGAACATCGCCAAGATCCTTAAGGAATCGAAAGCCGGCAACAAAGAGAAAAAATTTTTCCACCTCCCGACCTATTTGCAGGAAGACACGACCCCGCGGGTGAATTCCCAGCCGCGCCACCGCGCTTATTTGAAAATTTCCGAAGGCTGCAAGAAGCGTTGCGCCTTTTGCGCGATCCCCTTGATCCGCGGCGATTTGCAATCGCGCCACTTAAGCGGGATTTTGAGCGAAGCGAAGCTGTTGGTGGCAGGCGGCGTGAAAGAATTGATCGTGGTCAGCCATGACTTCACCGACTTCGGCTGGGATCTGCGCAAGCAAAACGCCGGCGCGCGCGAAACCCCCGACGAGCTTCTGAAAGTTTTGTCGGATGAGTCCGGAGCCGAGTGGATCCGCGTGCTTTATTTGTATCCCGATGGCGTCTCCAAACAGACGTTGGATTTAATGAGTTCGCGCGCCAATCTGGTGAAGTATTTCGACATGCCTCTTCAGCACATCAACAACGAAATGCTGCGCTCGATGAATCGTCGTATGACGCGCGATAAAATCGAAAGCACGATTAACGATATTCGCATGCGTATTCCCGAAGCCACCCTACGCACACAGTTTATTGTCGGCTATCCCGGCGAGACCGAGGCGCAGTTCGAGGAGCTGCTCAGTTTTGTCGAGAAAAACGAATTCGACCGCGTCGGCTGTTTTATGTATTCGCAGGAGGAAAGCACCAAAGCCGGCACTTTGCCCGGGCAGCTTGATCAAGAAACTAAACAAAGACGCCATGACACTCTTATGAGTTTGCAGCAGGGAATTTCGAAGAAAAAACATGCGGCTTTTATCGGCAAAACGCTCGATGTTTTGGTTGAAGGGGTCAGTGAAGAGACCGACCTTTTATTGGTCGGACGGAACTCTCAGCAGGCGCCTGAAATCGATGGCGTAACCTACATTAATGACGGCGAAGCCAAAATCGGCGACCTAGTTAAGGTGCAAATCACGCAGTCTATGGACTATGACTTGATCGGCGGGATTGTTCCCTAGACTGATGGCCCGCAGTAACTCCGCGATATAATACAACTTATTCTTGACACCTCAGGCCACCTCACGTTCAAATTGAATTAGGGTGTAGGGGGTTCTTTGGTGATCACTGGAAATTTCGTCATGATGTTCGTTTGCTCTGTCGTTATTTTTTTCGTTGTGAACGTTCTTGTGAATTAATTCCACCCCTCTTGATTAATGCACCGCGACGCGTTAAATACTGGGACTCACTCTTGTTTCCCGGAGCCCCATGGTGTTTTCGCGCGCCCTAAAACTTAGCCTTCTGGGCGTTCTGCTCGGCACATTTTGCCCCTCTCACGCGGAAGTTTATTTACAAGACGCACGCACATGGAGCCGCGCTAAACTTGTGGCGCCCGGCCAACAGGTTTGGTCGTTTCAATCTTCTTACCAAAACGTTTCCGATCGTTTCTCGACCAATGGCCAAATTGAAGCGCTAGGCGCGAAGCACTCGCGGGCGGTCACATGGGGGCAATTGCTCCGTGCGGAATCTTCACAGGTTGGCAAAGCGGACCTCGAAAAGGAAATGCGCCGGCAAGGGGTTTCGGAAAGTGAAATTGCCGCGACCAGCGCCTACAAAATGAACCGCGAAGAGATCGGCTTCGGCGTCGATTGGGCTTACGGACTGACAAGGCGCTGGATGATCGGTTTTCAAGTGCCGCTGGTTCTGCGGACGACGACCGTCAGATCTTCCGTTAAGCTGCAGCCGAAACTCGCCAAGGCGACCAATCAATCTTCGCAAAGCTCGGTCCTCTCTATGAACAATGCGCAGGTGCAGGAACGTGTGAAGGATTTGGCGCAGCAGGAGCTTTCTAATTCAGGTTACGACAGCGTGCCGGATCAAAAGCAAAGCTGGGAGTGGGGAGATGTCAGCCTGCTTAGCCAATTTTATTTAGCTCAGGGCCGTAGCTGGCGCTGGGCTTTACAACAAACAATGCGCTTTCCGACTTCGCGCAATCCCAGCGTTTCGGATTATTTGCAGCAGACCTCCGACGACGGACAGTTGGATCTGGGCGTGACCTCGCTGACCGATTTTCGCGTGCGCCGGTGGACAATGGGCATGCGCGCGGGATTCGTGGCACAGCTTCCGGATTCGGCCAAGATGCGCGTGCCCGAGAGCGGAGCACAGACGAGCAAGACGCCGATCGACCCCAAGGTTCATCGCGATCTTGGCGATTGGGTGTGGGCAAGCTTAGATGGGGATTACCGCATAAGCCGTCATTTGGGTTTGGACTTGGAGCAGGCTTTTTTAAGTAAAGGCAAAGATCGCTACAAGGGCGAGTCGCTGAACGGGACCGGCTACTCTTCGCTGGGACGCGACACCAATCAAGAAATCCATCAGACCCGTATCGGCGTTCTCTATGACCTCGGCGAATCCAGTTCACGCCGGGGTATCGAGAATAAATGGGTCGCTTCGGTCGGTTACACCTATCCTTGGGTCGGCCGCAATAGTTCCGATGCGAGTCGGGCCTCCTTAGAGTTAATCAGCTACTTCTAACTATCTGACGGTTGTGGATTCTGCGCTGGCGCCGGGCTTTAGTTTGCCGGTGAGGGAAGTGCTTACCATGCCGG
>CAZVOP010000016.1:0-53171 GCA_964628445.1 uncultured Pseudobdellovibrionaceae bacterium
GGCGGCTTGAAAGAAAAAGCCATGGCCGCCCACCGCGGCGGTATCCGCACGATCATCGTTCCGCGAGAGAACGAAAAAGATCTGAAGGACATTCCGAAAGAAGTGCTGAAGGATCTCAAAATCGTTCTTGTCGATCACGTTGACCAAGTTTTGGTCAATGCGCTCGAAGTGAAGAGCGCGAAAGAGATCTTTAAGGCCCGCGGCGAGCGCGGCTCGGGCGTGAAGGCGAATTACGCCGGCCACACGTCCTCGCAGGCACCGCACTAGGCTTTCCTCGGTAACATCCAAGCATCGGCTTATGCCCGACATAAGCATACTCAAAAATCCGCACAAAAGGCCAGGCAACACCTGGCCTTTTGCTTTTCGCCCCCGTTGTTAAACTTAAAGTAGATAAACAACCTGTATTCACATCGGGGACTTGATGCTTCTTGCCGTCTTATTCGTCTTGAATTCGTTCGCCCACGCGCAGCTGGAAATCGACGCCACCAATTACACGACTCCGCTTAAGCAAATCGCACCGGCCGAGTACCCGCGCTTCAGCGACGATCTTGACTTGGCCGACATCGAAACCGCCATTCAGCGTCAGCTCGTGCGCTTTCAAAGTAAGTCGCTGGTGGGAACGATCACCATGGGCGGGCACAAGTATCCTTTGAAGCTGGCAAAGACCTCGCTCGACGTATTCATGCAGCTGGTGGCGAACTTCAAATCTTGCGTCACGGTCAAACCTAAGAACGCTTGCTATAACATCTTAAACGCCGAGATCGTGGGTCGCTTCGATGTTTTTCGGCCCGACTTGAAGCCCGGCGATCCGCGCTTCGGCCAAGCCAATGAATCCTTCTTCACCGGCTATCACACGCACCCCATTGACGGCCGCACGCAGCCCACCGGCGATTATAAACATGCGATCTACAAAATGCCGTCAGGCAATCTCAAAAACAAAACGCGGGAAGAGATCGACTTTAAAGGCCAGCTTAAAGGTAAAGGCCTCGAAATCGTTTACACCAACAGTCCCTTCGATCTCTACTTATTGCATGTCGAAGGCGGCGGTTATGTGAGCGAAAATAAAAACGGCGTCGTAAAGAACTACTACATTTCATATGCCGGAACGAACGGGCAGAAATGGAATTGGATTTCGAAGTACATGATCGACAAAGGTTACATCGCTAACCCGTCGATCGCGGCGCAAAGAAAGTTTTTACGGCTCCATCCCGAGCTTCATCGTGAGATTTTCGCGACTTGTCCGTCTTACGTGTTCTACAAAGTCACAGCGATGCCGCCCACCGGCTGCGATATGGTCTCGCTTGTGGACGGCCGCGCGATCGCCACCGATAGCGGCCTCTATGCTTTCAAAGGCCTGCTCACCTTTGTGCAAACTCAGCGCGCGGTGGACACCGGGACTTACGATATGGAGCAAGAAGACGCGACCAAAATCGCCTATCAACCGTTCGCGCGCTTCTTTCTGGATCAGGACACCGGAGGCGCCATCAAAGGCAAAGGCCGCGCCGACATTTACTTTGGTAAGACGCCTTACGCATTTTACGCCGCGAGCTACCAGGCGCAAGAAGGCCAACTTATGTATTTGATGCTGAAAGATCCCGGCCCATAAAAAGCAATTCGACATCGTGCCATGTGCGCTTGAGTTCAAAGTCGAATTTATTTTTACTGTAGAAGCGCCGGTTTTCGGCGTCGGCCGAGGTGACGATATGCACGCCGGCAATATGGCGTTCTTTTAAAACATCCGCGAAATGCGAAATCAGTTTGCTGCCGATCCCCATGCCGCGGGCTTCAGGCCGGAAGTTAATGTGCAAATGCGCGGGATATTTTTCGAACTGGTCGGCGAAGACGGCATAGCTCTTCAGCCGCTCTTCATAAAATGGCAACGCTGCCGCACTGTCGGTGGTTCCCATGACATAGCCGAGGACGCGCGCACCATCTTCGACCGCCAGAAAAATTAAATCCGGCGCATTCTCAATATAATATCTGGTCCATTTTTCGAAGAACGCGATCTTCTCTTCAGGCGAAGCGAAACTTTGGCGGGCGCTGGACGCATAAAAGATGTCGCGGATGGCGATCAAAGCGGGCTTTGGTTCTAATTCGGTCAGCCCGCAGATTTTGATCATTAAGAGCTCTTCTTGCCCCCTAATAGGCTTTCGCAAGCTTCGAGGGACTTCGTTTCAGCGTTATATTTCAAGTCGAGCGCATTGGGCTTAAGTTCGCCCGCTAAAATCGCTTCCGCTATCTTCAAACGCAATTCTTCATTGAGCAAGCGCAAAGCGGTGCGATTGCTGAGCGCCGGGCCGTAATATTCGTCGGTCAATGAATCCAGCATCGCTTCGTTGTCCTCGGGAGTCATGACGATGCCTTGGCGGCGGGTCTGCTCTTCAAGGATTTTTGCGATATGCAGCTTAAGCACTCCGCGGAAATCGTCTTTGACGAGGTGATCCATGTGAACGATCGCATTGACCCGGTCTAAAATGAATTCCGAAAAACCTTCATTGACGACCGTTTGGCGCAGAGCTTCGTCAGTCGGATCGACTTTGGCGCCGCTATGATCCGCCATAAAACCGATCGCCTTACTTTTCATCTGAGTGGAAAAATTAGTGGCGTAGTTTGCCGTGATAATAAACTGCGAATTCAAGGCCGAGACCTCGGCGGCCTCGATCCACTTGTTGTTGTTCACGTGAGCGGGAAGAACGAAGCGCCCACCGTCCAAAATCGGAAGCAAGACATCCAGCACGTTCTTCGGGCACTTGTCGGCTTCATCCAAGATAAATAAAGTCAGCGCATTCAGCTCAAGCGCCAATTTTATTTCGCGCAACAACGCCGTCGGGCCGTCGTAAGGATTGAACTGGCTCAACTGGAGGCGCTTGACCGGCAAGCCCATGGCGGCGCCGTATGCAAAAGCCAAATCCGTCTTACCTGTGCCTTTGGGGCCGACGAACATCGCCGACATGCGCGGGCGGTTGGGTTCTTGTGCGCCGGCCAAGTTGATCGTCGCTTGCTTCATCAAAACTTCTTTGGCGTTTTTTTGGCCGACGATACGTGAGTCCAATGCTTGCGCGAGATTTCCCAAGCGACTGCGGATGGCACCGCGTTCAAAGTAGAGCGGATCCAAATTGTAAACGCGGCGTGCGGCCACGTCGAGGTCCTGGCGTGTGGGCGCCTCTGAGTCGCGGCCGTTAATTTTAAGATCGGCATAGGCTTCGATCAAAAGCAGAATACCTTTGCGCGGCTGTGCGCCGATCGCGTTGAACTCTTCCGAAAGATCATAAGCGCGTTGCAAAACCTCGGGTGCCGGAGCAGGCAAATTATGCTTTTTTGTCCAGCCTAGGAATTTAGCCAGCACTTCATCGCGCGAGGGAATGCGCATATGGAGCTGGTTGAAGCGTTGATAAAGAGCGCGGTTGCTTGAAAACGCGCGTTCGAATTCTTCCTTGGTCGACATGCCGATGATGCGAATCTGACCCGTGGCCATGTACGGTTTTAAGTATTCGAAGATATCGTTTGAATTTTGACTGTGAGATCCCTGGCCGGTTAAAGAGTGAATCTCATCGATCACCAAGACCAGCGGAACCATTTCCGAGTAAGCGATCAAAGCTTGGATGCGCGCTTCCATCGATCCGACCCATTTCGTGCCTGCGCCCAAGGCGCCGGCCTCGATCGACAAGAATTGCGTCGAGCGCGGGATGTCCGAAACTTTTCCCTGCACGACTTCGGCGATAAAGCTTTTCACCAATTCGGTTTTCCCTGAACCGGCCGGGCCAAGCACGGCCATGCTGTTCATTTCTACTTTTGCCAGCGAGCGGCGAAAGGCATCGCGCTCGTCGTCGGTTAATCCTTGGTATTGTAGCTTGCGATCTTTAATGTCGCTGACGATCGTGCTCGACATGCTTTTTGCGAAAGTGCGCACCAAAAGGGCGGGGTCGACCGCGGCGCCGTTCGGATTCATGATCGGATCAACTTGGCGGCTGACGAATTTGCTTTCGATGTCGAATTTGGAGATATCGAAGGCGCGGTGAAACTGCGAGCCCTTTGAAGTCAGTAAGCCATCGTTCGAAAAGGCAAATTCAGAATTAAATCCCTTGTCATGGGCACGATAATCCAAACGGACAAACTCGCCGTCTTGGCGCACGATGAAGGTCTCACCATAGTTCAGTGAGCCGGCGACATCTTCGCGCTCCTTCATAATTTTAGCCATTTCTTCGTCGTTCGGGTCGGCGTAGCGGATGCTGATGATAGCGTATTGAACGAGCTGTCCAGTATGGTCTTTCTGACTGATCTTCGAGAGGCTGAAAGGCAGATGGGCTTTGGAATCGGCCAATGCGCTGACATCAAAAGGAAGGCGTACGATTTTGCCTTCTTGCGTGACCACGACCGGATGCCCGCCGACTTCCAAAAAGGCGAGGCGATCGGGATTGAAGGCAAATGAGCCGGGCAATTGCTTGGTGAGTTCAGGGCGCGCCGGATATTGTGAGATCGGCCCGGTAAACAACCTTACGGCTTTAATTTCATCCTTTGGCATAAAATCGATGCCCGTATTTGGATCGATCGCCAGCACGGCCCCATTTTCAAAAAGCCATACCGACGTGGTCTTTTGCAGCACCGGAAGATTGGCGGTGAATTGAATATTTGGGCGGGGACGTTGGATCACTGGCGGCTTATCGGGGGAGGCGTAAACAAAAGGACTCAAAAAGGCCGAAGCCAGCAAAACTTTTAAGGTGTGTTTCATGCAGTGCGTTTTATAGTGCCATAGTGGCACTCGTAAACTGATTTTCTTCCGGAATTCAGATATTTGAAATCATTCCTGGATATCAAAATCGATCCTTATACCAGGCATCAGTGACACGCTTCAGTCGACAGCTTGAGTCGAAACCCTGTAAATCCCACAACAGGAGCGGGTTCCGGAGTTTCCCTTGTTAAAGGCGAATGGAATGATCTAAAAATTCTTACACAGCTCTCTCATGTCAAGATCGGGGGGCAGACTAAGGATGTCTGGGGTGGAGACGGCTAGCATAGCCAAAAATAAGGCCACTGAGCTTTTCGAAATGGGAAAGCTTAAGGGTGAACTCGGTGACTTCGTCGCTTCTATCGAGAAGCTTGAGGAAGCCTCACAAATCTACGCGGACCTCCGCGAGCATAAGCTATTCATTAAATGTCTTACACTTTGTTTGCGTATGTACGCCGAGATGGAGAACCAAAAAGCGCTCCAGTCGGTGAAAGACCGCCTTTACGATTACGTCACGCGCGAAAAAATCGAACTCAATTCGACAACCTATTACACGCTGGCTTTGGTGTGCTCTTACCGCGGCGAATACCCGCAAGCGCTTGAGTATCTTGAGAAAGCTTTGGCCTTGGCGCTAAAGGAAGATTCGAAAGAGGACATGTGTTACGCCATTCATGGTTTGGCGGCCGTGTACTGGAGTTTGGGACGTACCGAAGATTCGCTTAAAGAGATTTACAATTTACGCGTTTTCTTCCAAGTGATGAAGCTTCCGGACCTTGAGGTTTCTTCGCAGATTTTGAACGGCTATATTTTGGTCAGCCTGAAGCGCTATGAAGAGGCGTTGGATGTTTTCTGGAAGGCCTTCGATGCGCTTAAAAATCAGAAAAACATGTACACTTACGTGAGCCTGCTTTTTGGAATGGGCTATGCCCATGCGGAGGCCGGCGAAGCCGATTTGGCCAAGACCTATATGCGACTGGCGCAGCAGATGGCCGATCCGCACAATTTCGTGTTCCTGTTACGCAGCATCAATGAGCTGAGTAAAAAACTTTCGGGCAAAAACGAAAACAATTTCGATCTGGTTTTTGACCAGACTTCGAACTCCGTGGTCGAGCGAAAAAAAGGCCGCATTGATTTTAAAAACCAATTTATTTTGCTCGATATGCTGAAGCTCTTTTTGAAGAGCCCGGGCGAAGTGTACTCCAAAGAAGCGCTGGTGAAAGCGGTGTGGAAACAAGAGTACGATCCGTCGGTGCACGACAACAAGATCTACGTGACGATTAAGCGTCTGAGACAGTTGATTGAGCCCGATTTTGACAAACCGAAATATATTTACCGGGCTAAAAACGGCTACTATCTCAACCGCAACGCCAAAGTTTCGATTGAGCATTAAGATTTGAGAAGGAATAGGGCGATGAAATTGTTTTTGATTTTGATTTCGGGCTTGATGGCGGGAACAGTGCACGCGAGCGATTTTAAGCAGCGGGGCGAAGGTTTGCCGCTTCCCTGGCCCTTTCCATGGGCCAAAGAATGCCCGGTCAATTGGGCCTCGATGGAAGGCCGCTACACGCTGGAGGATGACAGCTCCGACGAGCAGATCGATCTCAAAATCACGATTCTCACGCAAAAGGGCATGCGCATGGTCCGCCTGTCGCGTTACTCACAATCGGGGGCTCTGATTTCGGACGGTTTTAGCTTTGTCAGCACCAACCAAAAGATGATCCGCCTTTATTTGTACCCGCGGCACAGAAACGAGGCGCCGATCTGGGCCTTGATCAAATTGCACCATTGGAGTTGGGACTTGGGCTGTAGCGAGGACCAATTGGTTCCCATCCTGACCCTCGAAAAGACCAACTCCCACGTCCGCAAGCAGAGCCAATATAGGTTGATCCGAGTCTCTTCAAAGAATCGTTGATCCCGGGCGAATCTTGAGGTTATATTCGGCGCTCATTTCTACCACGATAGGGAATTAGCTCAGTTGGTAGAGCGCCACCCTTACAAGGTGGATGTCGTCGGTTCGAGCCCGGCATTCCCTACCAAATCTAAAAGCCGAACTCTGTTCGGCTTTTCTGCCTCACCACATTTTAGATTTTCTGTTGTGTTGGCCTCCTCCGGAGGCTGCTCGCGCTAACGCTCGCTGTGAGCTGCGCATTCGCTGGCTCGCTTGCGCCTTTGGCGACTTAACTAATGCTGGGTTTCTTGGGGTGCCCTTGAGGGTTTGAGTTTTAGGCCGAGGGCTTCAATCAGCTCGGCGGCGTTATTGCCTAGCCAATAGGAATCGCTTTTCAGTTCGCGTTTCTTTTCGTCGGATTCTTGCGGGTCTGAGCTGGGGTCGCGTTTCGACTCGGTGTTGGCTTCGCCGGCAACAGCAGGGGCCGTGGCGGACTTATTGGTGTCGGCGCTGCCGGATGGGCCGGCGGGGGATGGAGCGCCTTGCGGAGATGGGGCAGTGAATGCGGGAGTGGGAGCCGGTCCGCCGAGCTGTTGCTCGGCTTCTTGAACAGGAGGCGTCGGCACTCTGACTTTAAGTGGATAGCCCGGAAGCCACGCGCCGGTGATGGGCGGCGCACCTTTGAGTGACCAATCTTTCGCAAACATCTTGGGTTCATCCTGCGGCTGATCGCCTCCGCCTAGACCTTTCAGGCGTGCCACCAAGTCATGCTTGCCGGCGATATGCCAGTAGCGAATCAGCAGGGCCGTGCCTTCTGCGGCCGAGTACGTCGGCGCGCGTTCGATCTTTAAGCGGTCGCCGAGTTTAAGCCAAGCTTCGTGGGGCAAACCATTCCAGTCGGCGATTTTGTCTGCCATGCGGCGGTTGCCGTAAAGTTCGCGTGCAATCGCGGACAATGAAGGAGCACGCTCGTTGACTATATAAATCTGGTGGCCGCGGTTGTCTTTCACCAACACTCTTTCGACCGGCGCTTGAGTGGCCTGCGCGTGAAGCGAGCTCATCACCACAAATAAAAGTTGCACCAAGCTAGTCATACCCTCTCTTCGGCTAGGGCCAGTCTCGACTTAAATCCTGCGGGCGGAGTAAGCGCCAAAAATTAACCGCAAAATTATTTATAAACTGTTCGAAGGTCCGTGTTTTCGGGACGTCAGTCCGGAAAATCTCACCAGCGCACAGGACCTTGGTGGGGAATCATTCATTACACGACACGATTTTTGACATTGGACCGAGACCAAAGACGGGCACGGCTTCATCGCCGCCAGCGGATGCGTTTAAGTTAGCGACCGTCGTGTCGATAAGTTATCCGTGCAAACTATTGCAGAGGAGACAATATGAATTTAGCCAAGTTTTTACGAGTAACGATGACCTTCATGCTTTTAGGCATAGGACCAAATGTTTTCGCGGTCGATACTTCGATCGCCACACTCGAGCTCAGCGGTAACGTACCGGTGGTCTTCAGTGTTACAGCCCGCGGCCTTCCCGGTGATCTTGACCTCACTCCCGGAGTGATCGTTAACGACCGCCTGATTGGATTGCTGCACTTCAAATACAATCAAGACATCGACACGTTGACGATTACTTCCAATACCACAAACGGTTCGCCCGAGAACTCGGCCGCCGTCGCTTATGATTTCAATACGGCATTTACCGTAAGCATTCCTAACACCTGCGTCACTGCAACCGCGGCCAATGCGGTACTCTCAGCAGCCAACGCTGCCGTGGACTTCAAGAAGGCTGTTGCCCCCTTGACCGCGGGTGTGCTCGAAGATTGTCCCATGACTGCAAGCTGGGGCGGTACGGCTTCGGCCTTACCTTTGGCGGGTGTTTATCAGATGACCATTTCCGTAACGATGGTTTCCCTGTAGATAGATCCTGACTGAGAAAAGTTGTCTCTTTCTCTCCTCTGATAGTGAGTCAAAGGGCCCGTTAAAAGCGGGCTCTTTTGCTTTTATGGACCTCGGTCTTCTTGCTAACAGCCGCCACTTTTTCTAAGCTTACATCATTGTAATGCTTAGGGGGACTAGATGGCGGGACTTCGCTTTATCATTGCCGGATGCATTGGCCTTTGGGCCATGTCTGCGCATGCGGCCTTTGATCTCTCGCCAATCATCGTGACTATGGCACCCAGTGGGCCCGGCGCGACCGGATCGATCACCCTGATCAATTCCGATGACAATAAGACTCCAGTGCAAGTCGGCATCTATCGGCGCGAGCCCGACCAAAACGGCAAAGAGAAATACGAGGACAACAAAGACAACGGCGAACTCTTTCAGATCTTCCCGACTCAAGTGATTCTCAACCCCAAAGAAAAACGTACGGTCCGCATCACTTACGTGGGTGATCCAAAAGTCGCCAGGGAACTGTCCTTTCGAATTATTGCCGAAGAATTTCCGATCAATGTCAGCGATCCTAAGCGGGTAAAAAATAAGGCGGTCGCTTCGATTGCGATTGCCACCAAGTATGTGGGTTCGCTGTATGTCACGCCCAATGGCGCGAAGTCCGATTTGCAAATTGAAGCTTCATTGGAAAAAAATAAGAACGCCAATGAAATGGTTCTTATGATGGAAAACAAAGGAACCGAGCACGTCATTTTAAAAAACCCGAAGTTCAAAATATTCGCCAATAGCAAAGAGTACCCGATGCCCACGGAATTGGCGGCGCAAATCGGTACCAATAATATTTTGGCCGGTAAGGTTCGCAAATTTACTATCCCGTGGCCGAGCAATGTTCCGCCCGGGCCAGTAAAGGTCTCCGTTGAAGTGGCTAAGAAGTAAGCGCGTTTTCCAGCTTTTACTGATCCTGCTGTTACCGCTGGTTACGCGCGCGCAAGACAATTCCCCGTTCAATCAAAAGCAGCTTAAGGGCGTGGATACTTCCACGCGCCGTGAATTATCGGATGAGGAAATCCAGGCGCAATTCTTTAAAAAATCGGGAGCGGAGAAAGTGGTGCCGGCGACCGTATTTATGCCGGTTTTCTATGAGCGCATGGAGCGCGCCCTGGGCAAGATCGAAACCACGGTCACGCCGGGCCCGGGCCCTATGCAGCTTGACGTCGACGTGCGGGCGCTGCAGGTGATCTTAAGGGAGCTGGTGGTCGAAGAGTGGATGAAGAAACTTACCGCGCGACAGGAGAGTTGTGACGGCAAACCGAAGTGCATGGCCCCGTTGTCCGTTTTCGACGATCCCGACGTTAAGATTAAATTCGATGAATCCGCTCTTGAGCTGCGCATTCTGATTCCGCCCGAACTGAGATCGCCGAAGACTTCGTCGCTTTTTAAAGTGGATGCGGGAGCGCTGGATGAGGCCACCGATCAGCACTCGTTTCTTAGCAGCTTTATTAACGTCAACGTCGATCAATCGTTTCGCTCCGATGCGACTGAGCTTAAAGGCGGGCGCGAAGCCGTGAATGCGAGTTTGGATAGCGGCACTCGAATCGGCCGTCTGGTGATCGATGCCCGCGGCCACTACACCGAGGAACGCAAAGAAATTCCAACCGACAATCCAGCATTCATGCGCCAAGACGTGCGCGCGATCATGGACTTCGAAAAGAGCGCGATCCGTGTGCAAGCCGGGGATTTGGCCTATCCGGTGACGGGCTTTCAGATTTATAAACCGATGGCCGGCGTGGCGATGTTCAGCCAATACACTTTGCAGCCGTCTTATCTGACCCAGCCTAGTGGCAGTTACGAACTTTTTTTGAGCCAGCCTTCAAAAATATCCGTCTTCGTCAACGAACGCCTGGTTCAAGTTTTGACCCTGCCGGCCGGACGCCACAATTTGCGCGACTTTCCTTTTGCCAGCGGGCTCAATGATCTGCGCTTGGAAATCACCGACGACACCGGGCGCACCGAAACAAAGACTTACAGTTACTTTTCAAATAACACTTTATTGAAGCCCGGCCTAAATGAGATTTCATACGCCGTCGGATCACCTTCCGAGGACATAGCCGGTGAGCGTAAGTACGATTCGAAGAACACGATCGTTTCGGCCTCTCATCGCATCGGTGTCACGCAAAGCCTCACTTTGGGTGCGAATGTCCAGCGTGATCCCACGCAGACCGTCGTGGGCTTGGACACTTTGTTTTCGACAAAAATTGGATTCTTTTCGCTCGAACCGGCCTACAGCACGGCGGAAGGGCAGCCCTCCGGCTATGCCGGAAAGTTTCGCTACATTAACCAGAATTATGTCGGCAAAGAGCGCCGTAGCCGTTTTTATGCACTTGAACTGAACACCTACAGCGACAACTTCGCCGAGTTCGGGACGATCCGGTTGAGCGAAAATCCGATTGCTTTCAAAGCCATTGCCACTCACTCGCGCTCACTCGATCAAATCACGACTATCAATTTCAATATCAGCTATCAACTGAATCGCATGCCACAAAGCGAGTTGACCCGCAGTTTTGGAATCAGCGCGGGCCTGAATCGAAGATGGAATAAAGGTCTTTCTTCTTCGCTGAATTTTCAACACCGACAGAATGTTCGAGGCGAAGAAGATCTTTCGCTAATGGCTTATCTCGTTTGGTCTATTCCCGATGAGCGCCAGTCCATCACGGCTTCTCATGACACCAGTACCGGCAGCTCGCGAGCGGATTGGAGCTATCAGCCCTTGTCCGGAGCCGAAGGGCTGGCCGCACAAGCGAATCTGCAAGACAAAGATACCGAGCGCAGCTATGGCGGGATGTTGGATTACACGGCCAACCGGGCGCGAGCGAACGTCACTCATCAGGTGGTGTTTCCGGAAACTAAGGACGATCCCAACCAAGCCGTGCCGACAAAGAAAAAGTCTTTCAACATCACCAGTTTTCGCTTTGGAACCGCGTTGGTTTTCGCCGGAGGACACTTTGCAATATCGCGCCCGGTTACCGACTCTTTTGCGATCTTGGCGCCGCTTGAAAATCTAGACGGTCAGAACGTACGGCTCAATGCGCAGAACAACGGCGCTTATCTCGCGCAAACCGACTGGCTCGGTTCCGCGGTTCATCCCGAACTTCCGTCATATAGTTTTTCGAGCATCGCGATTGATTCGAAGTCGCTTAAACCCGGTACCTCCATGCCGCGCGATAACTTTTTACTCAAGCCCCCTTATCACTCGGGTTACGCCATTCAGATCGGAAGCGACGCCACGGTTTACTTAAGCACCAAACTTGAAAACCCGGACGGGACGCCGGCGGCGATGCTGGCTGCGCAAGCTCACTACCTTGATGACGAATCAAAAGAGCCGGTGATGGTGTTTACTAACCGCAGCGGATTGTTGCGCTCGGAAGGGTTTCGTACCGGCCGTTATCGGCTGGAAGTTCTTGAAGGGGGAGCCTATGATCCCATCGAGTTTGAAATTCCCAAGTCTGCGAAAGGTGAATTCAAAATGGAAGTTCTTAAGTTGAAAGCGAAATCGCCATGAGCCAAAAAATATTATCTTCTTTCACCCTATTCTTTCTGTTGTGGTTCGCTCCTGGCGCATCCGCGAATTGCGGATTAAGCATTATCGCTAGCGATTTGAATGTGGAGTGGGACCTCAACTGGACATCGCTAGGTATTTCCGTGCAAGTCAGCAAAACGGATCCCGCGCAATGCACCTTCGGCCTTGGCGCCTCGCAAGGAGGCGCGGGAAGTTACACCCGGCAGGCCAGCAACGGCGGTCTGGCTCTGCACTACCAACTTTATCAAGACAGCAACAAAAGCAAAATTCTGAAAAGCGCTCCCGATATCACTTCGGCCAACGACGCGATTATGGTGACCATGCCGGCCGGGGGAAACCCACAAGTCGAAATGTATTACTTCGATATCCCCTTCGCTGCGGCAACTTCCCCTTTGGTGGCTGCGGGAGTTTACACCGATTCGTTTATTATCAATGCTTATGAAGGAAGTGATCCCGCTTTGTTCGCCGATCCACCGGCGACCAGTGCCACGGTCAATGTGAATATCACGGTGCCGAAAATGATTCGGCTGGCGCTGGTCGATACGGGCGGAGTGTTCCAAGATACCGCGACCACCAAGTCGATTGAATTTGGAAACTTGAATCCGGGCAAGGTCAGCCGTTTTGATATGCGGATAAGAACAAATGCCGGCTATCAAGTGAACGTCAGTTCAGCCAATAACGGCAACATGAAACATATAACGGGAACCACGCTGGTCCCTTACACCATGACGGTGAACGGTGTGACCGCCGACACGACGGGCGCCGTGCCGGTGCTGAACAGTACCGGCCAAACCTCGTTGGTCGGGCTCGGTTATCCCGTGCGGATTACGATAGGAACTTTGCCGACTATGCCTCTGGCGGGTGAATATCGTGACACCGTCACCATCACGGCGATCACGACCGAGTGACTTTTTTAGATGCTGACCATCGTAACGACGATTCTCATTTCAAATCGTCCAGCCATCGGCAAAGTGGTGTTGGTGCCGACGTAAGAAGCGCTGACCTGGCACTGCTCTTGGACACCGCTGTTGACTAAGGCCGCCGCCGCCGCGCTCTTGATATCCACCGGTACATTGGTAATTATAAACGGTGACTGGTAAGCGGGTGCGACGGAATCACAACCCGGACTGACGGCAATTTGAAAATCACCGGTGCCGCCGAATTGGTAGGGGTTGCCATTCACGTCTTCGGGTGCTCCGCTCATCGTGCTGCTGGCGACAGTCAAACTTTGAATGCTGATGTTGTACAGAAACGCCAGCGTACCGATGGTTCGGCCGTTTATGACAACTCCAGGACTCAAATCCAAATCCGCCGGTTGAGCGGTGGATACGACGCTAAAAAAAGACGGAACATAGCCGGACACGACAATGTTCGCGATACTGGTGTCCGCCGAAGCGGCTGGTGCGATGGCTAAGGTCGCAGCGACCAGAGTACTTCCGAAAAGCCTATATAAGAAATCCACTTCCCCTGACTTAATCCACAGACACTTACGTTTTGCCCCAATAAATTATCGGGAGAGCGGCCTTTTAACTTAAGACCTTTGTCTAGTTATGCTGTGAATCAATTCGGTACAATGAGCATAGGAATTGCAGTTCTTCGACCTGTGAGGTGCGTAATGAATAAGGAAATCGTGTTTTCGACGACAAAATCAAAATCGCTTTCGGGGCCGGCGAAAAGCCGGGGTGAAGGATTGGTGGCTAAATATTCGCCGGTTTCTTGCGACTTTACCGATGAGCTGGAATTTGTTTCTGTCGGACGGTTGGCGGTTGAAATCGTTTACTTTGGTGAGTCGGATGCCGCTCTAAAAGCATATGGCGAAATCAAAAATATTTTTGCCGATGGCGGCGAGGATTTTTTGCGAATGTCGGGTGGGGAAGTGATTCGTCTGGATAAAATAGCGCGGGTGAATATCGTTTAAATCCATTGATCGTTCGGGTGTGTTTGGTTGCGGCCATATTCCGATTGAAAAAACACATGTTGCCCTAAAGAATGCGAACGTAAACCAATACAGTTCATAGGGGTAATATATGAAAAGAACGCTCTTAGCATTGTCCATGATTTCCGTTGGCGCCTTGATCACCGGCTGCCAAACTATGCCGTACCAGCCTTACGCACGTAATGTGAAGGTGGAACCCGAATCCGGCGGCATTGTCGCTCTTAAGCTTGAGCATCAAGACGAAGACCGCGCCAAAGCGCAATCGATGATGGCGCAAAATTGCGGCGGCAGCCCGGTGAAAGTCGTCGAAGAAGGCGAGCAAGTCATCGGCACCGAAACCAGCGGCAAGGAGACGAATCAAGCGGGCAGCGAGGGTCACAAAGTCGGATCGCTCTTCGGCATTCCGTTGACCTCGGGCGGCCAAGAGGCTTCTAAAAACACCACGACCGTCACCACCTCAAAAAAGGAATGGCAGATCCGTTACAAGTGTTTAGCTTCGGCCGATAAATCCAAAAAGACCGTTAGATAGTCAGGCGAGGCGAATTATCCCGCGAGCTACGGTTTTTGGCCGAGGAGTTCGATTTCGCCGTTCAATATTTTCACGTTGAATCTATTGGCGCGCGAACTTTCCCAAGTGAGCTCGATGTTCGCGGGGGCATTCGGGCCTTGGTATTTTGCCGAGGCGGAAACCTTCTTCGCTTCGATCTTCACGCTCTCGGAAGGGAGCAGGCGGATCGAACAGGTGGCCGCCGTTTCGTTGCGGCCGCAGTTAAAGCGAATGCTCTTGTCGGGGTTCTCCCACAGCAAATCCATTTCCGGGCCGAAGGCTTTTAAGAGTTTTTGCAGCCTGCTGTTCGCGCCGCGTTCATTGATCAGCACCACCACTTTTTCGGGGCGGTGAAAGACGGCGACCGAATCGGCGGGGCCGCCGGCAAAGACAGGCAAGGATAAACAAGCCAGAATGAATTTGATCATAAAAACCCCCGTCTAAAGCTTTTAATCACGGCTAAAGATGAATGCAAGCCGCCGGCTTAGTGCCGCGTCATAGCGGGGGTTGGTGACTTTCCCAGAGCATGTTAGTCCCGAGATATGAGTTCTGTTCTTATCGCGCTCCTCTTATGCTCTTTTCAGGCCTTTGCCGCAGGCGATTTCAAACCGCTGTTTAACGGCAAAAATCTCACTGGCTGGAAGCATGTGGGGGACGGCGGTTTTACAGTGGCCGACGGATTGTTGCGCACGCAGGGCGGGATGGGTTTACTGTATTGGCAGGGCGGTAAAATCCGCGATGGAGTTTTACGCGTCGTTTACCGAAGCCAAAACAAATGCGACAACTCGGGCGTCTTCATTCGCATTCCGCTTGAGCCCCGTGAACCATGGATGCCGGTGCATTACGGGTACGAGGTGCAAATCGACTGCAATCCCGAACGCTTCGGCGAAGACGATCATCATTACACCGGTACACTTTATTCTTTCACCAAAGCGCTGGCCAGGCCGGCGAAACCCGGGCCTGAGTGGAACACTATGGAAATCCGGCTTGATGGTTTACGCACCGTCGTGACGGTCAACGGCGTGACGGTCACCAATTACAAAGAGGGCGATGCGGTGGCCGTAAGTAAGGACGGCCCGCGTCCCGGTCCGCGCCCCATTGACGGATATTTCGGCTTGCAGAACCATGGTCAAGACGACATCGTGGAGTTCAAAGAAGTTTCGTTTAAGTCTTTGCAGAGGTAAATATGGCGGGGCAGGGGTTATCACGCAGAAAAGCGCTTCAATATATGGCTATGGCCGCGGCGGCGAGTCAGTTCGCCGGTTTTGAAAGATGGTCTTACGCGCACGAGCACCATAGCCCAGTGGCGCAGCCGACGGGTAAACCTTATAAAATTCAATTCTTTAAAAAAAGTGAATACATCGTTATCACTTCTTTAACGGAGCGGATCATTCCCACCGACGACTCGCCGGGTGCGCGCGAAGCCGGTGTCGCCGAATTCATTGATTACCTCATGTTTTATGACAACGCGGGCGTGCAAGCGGGAATGCGCAAGGTGGCCGCGGATACGGACCGTATCAGTCAAGAAATGCATAAGAGCCCCTTCGTTAAATTGTCGACTGAAAAGCAGGACGAAGTGATCGCCGCGATGATGAGCGGGGAAAAGCAATCCTTCGATCTGATTCGCAATTACACGGTGATGGGTTATTTCAATTCGAAAGTGGGCATGGAGTACATGGACGTGCCCGCTCTAAAAACTTGGACCGGCGGCGCCGAATGCCTGCATCTTGACGATCCGGAACACAAAAAGGCCCTCGCGTGAAAAAACAATATGACGTTATCGTGGTGGGAACGGGCGCCGGCGGCGGAATGGCGATCAAAACGCTGACCGAAGCGGGGTTCAATGTTTGTGCGATCAATCCGGGGCCCAAACCTGAAGTCGAGAAAAACTTCCGCAACCACCGCCAACCGTATGAGATGAAGTTTCGCGGCTTCGACGATCCCCGAAAAAATAAAGATGCTTCGGGCTATCTGGATAATGAGTATGTCCAGGACGCATGGGAAAAGGAAATTCCTTTTACGGTTGCGAAGGGCTCCAGCTGGGTGTGGCCGCGCTCCAAACTGGTCGGCGGAAAAACGAATTTTTGGGGACGCTCGAGCTGCCGCTTCGGCGATATCGACTTCAAGGCGGCCAGTCGTGACGGCGTCGACGTGGATTGGCCGGTGGATTACCAGGAGATGGCTCCCTATTATTCGCGCGTCGAAAAAATGATCGGCGTCGCCAGCACCGTGCAAAACCGGCCGAGCCATCCCGACGGGGAATTTTTGCCCGCGTTCAAATTCCGTTGTGTCGACAGGATTCTCGAGGCCGGCGCAAAAAAAATCGGAGTGCCTTATTTACCCGATCGCATCGCTCAGCTAACGACCGCGCATAACGGTTTTCCCAAGTGCCATTTCTGCGGAAGCTGCTGGGGTGGCTGCGAGACCGGATCCTTTTTTTCGTCGTCGGCGCGATTTATTCCGCTTGCCGAAAAGACCGGAAAGCTTGAACTCCGGGTCAATGCGTTGGCCAAAAGTGTTTTGGTTGATGATCACGGCCAAGCGAAGGGCGTCTTGTACGTCGACCGCAAAACAAAAAAAGAAATCGAAGTGTACGGTCGCGCGGTGGTGCTGGCGGCCTCTTGCCCCGAAACGACCCGCATCATGTTGAATTCGAAATCGAAGAAACACCCTGCGGGCATCGCCAATTCCAGCGGTGAGCTGGGAAAAAATCTTTGCGACCATCTCTATGGGACGACCGCCTTCGGCTATTTGCCTCAGTTGGTCGGGGGTAAAAGCCAACCTGATAACGTTTCATCCAGCACGATCGCGTGGATGCCGCGCTGGCAGAATTTAAAAAATCCGCGTGCGGAAAAATTTGTGCGTGGTTATTCGATTTATCCCGACGGCGGAACCGGTGAGTTTCCCGGCTATCACGAACAGATTAAGGGTTTTGGCTCGAGCTTTAAAAAAGAGATGAAGAGATTTTTTCCCGCACCGGTCGCTTTTTATTGCCAGGTGCCGAGCTTGCCTTCCAAAACCAATTTCATCGACATCGATCCCAAGGTGAAAGACCCTTACGGAATTCCCGTCGCCCGCTTTCACTTTCAGTGGGGCGAGAATGAATTGAAGATGTGGGAGCACGCCAAAGAAACCAGCGGGAAGCTTTTCAAAGCCGCAGGCGCGGTGCAATGGGGAGTGGGTGAGATTTCCTCCCCCGGCTTCAGTTTGCACGAAACCGGTACGGCGCGCATGGGCAACGATCCGAAGAAATTCGTCACCAGCCGATTCGGGCACACGCATGATGTACCGAATCTTTATTTATGTGACGCCAGCGTATTTCCGTCATGCACGGATAAGACGACCACGCTTTCGATCATGACTTTTGCATTGCGCGCGAGCGAACATCTGGTGAATGCCCTTAAGGCCCGCACTTAGGTGAAAGTTTTGTTTGTCGTCAGGCTGACTTCGTCGTCGCTGTCATCGTCAGGCGCATTCGGAGCGGGGTTTTGCTTCCCCTTCCGGCGGCGTTTGATTTGACGCTCTCGGCAAGCATCTACGTCTTCGGGATCCACGCGGATGTCGGCGACGGATTTTCCGCGCACAATCGGTCGAAAGCAGGCATGGAGAAGCTGGCGGCGATTGTTGGCATTGACCCCCAATTTAAAACCGCCCTCTTCACAAGCCGCCTGGATTCTACGGCAGGGGCCCAGCTCGTCGGGCGACAGAAGGTACATGCCTATTGCGGAAAGAATAACTACGCCTATGATCGCTAAAATTGTGAACTTAGTGTTCATCGATCCTCCAGGGTTTCGGTCCCCGAGATCATAGTGGCTTTTTAATCGTTGCGCAAACTATCCACGATGCGTGCGGCACCGGAGGCCTTGTACCAAATGCGCTCTGAAAATAGCACCAGCAGCGCGATGGCGGGCAGCGAAAACATTCCTAAAAACACGTAAAAAAGAATCTCGATCTTGGCGGCGAAATCATGGTCCCAGAGCATAAAGCCGGTCACCAGGGCGCCAAAAGCGGCAAGAACCATAAATTGAAGAATCAAAAAGGTGGCAAGGCTCAAGATCAAAAAGCGGCGTGTGCCGCGAAGAACTCGCAGGTAAGCCAATAGGCCTGTGCGCTTGGCCTGGCGAAGAACGCCTTTCTTCGCCTGCTGACCAAGAATCATCAAAAGAAGTTTAAACAACCAATTCAAGCTACTTCCTCGATCCGCGTGAGGCGAAGAGAAAGCCGAGCACGAAGCAGACCAGTGCTACGATCCCGATCGCCATAATTGGATTTTTTTGCACTTGATCTTCAATTTTATCCTTAGCCTTTTTTGCTTCGTCGCTGACGAATTCTGAAAGGTCATCCAAGTGAGGTCGCAACTGACTTTCGAGGTCTTCGATCGCCTGTGAGAAATTCTTAGGTTTGCCCGTCATGATGTATCCCCCGGTATCTCCGTAAACTTATCGGCGATTTCAGATTGCGCCTGGAGGATTCTAGTTGTAACCCTTGCCCATGGAACTGGACCAACTTCTGCAAAGGCCCGAAGCCGCTCGCGATGAATCCTGGGAACAGGAGTTCTTAAAGGCTATCGTACCGACCAAAGTGCTAATGACCGCCGATCAAGCTCAGGCCGGGCCTGACGGCTGGCCGTATCTTTTGTTGAAGACTGGACCGGAAGGTACGGAACCATTTTCGCGCATTTTGGATTGGGCCTCGGGAAAGGGGATCGGTCTTGCGATCAATACCCACAAAATGGTTCCGGATTACATTTTCACTTACGGGATGATCTGGAACTTCGTGCTGACCGGGTATTTCGTGAATCCAAGTTCCGCGGCGGCGGCCGGCGAAGTGAATATCAGCGATAAAAACGCCGTTGTTGTCGGCGAACCCAGCCCGCAATATCTGCCTCCGCAGGTGCGCTCGGTTTTGCGCGAATTTCTGCAGGCCCAAGGTTTTGCAAAGCCGCGGGTCGTGGTCGTCACCAGTAAGGATTTTAAAACGACCGATTTGGTGTTTTCGGTGGAGTCTTTGAACAATTTGATAGCTTCGCAGCACCGCACTTTCGCGGAAGCGCTTTCGTGGTTTTTACCCCTTCATTATTCGCTCGTTCTTAGCTCGGAAAAGACTTTGGGCGGCTTCGTTGATTTGTAATTTGTGCAGCCCGCGGCGACTTATTGAACGCACTCTTTTTCTCAAATCGAAAATGGGGTCGCTACGAGGGGACAAATTTTGGCACCTGTTATGCAATTTCTTCCAGTCATAGAGGTACGAATGAACTATGGCCGATCACTTCTTGGAACCGCTCTCTCCCTCACTCTCGCTTTGAGTTTTCCCGCTTATGCGGCTGAAAAGTCGTGTGTGGAAGCTTTCCGCCACGCTAAAACCGAGTTCACCGAAAGAATGGCAAAGCTAAGAAACGACGAGGTCAATTCTTACGCGGGCATGGGGATCTCGGCCGCGGCCTTCGCGGTTTGCATGGGCGTGCTGAAAGCCGGGATTATCGCCCGCGGAGCGTGTGGACTTCTGTTCGCAGGTACAGGAGCGGCGGCGTTCGGTTATGGCAGCACGACCCGCACCAAGATAGCCCGTTTGCACGATGCCTACCGGCTGTTCTCGATTTATGAAGCTCACGCCGCGATGGATCCCCAAAGCAACAAAGAAGCCCAAACGATGATGAAGAATTTGGGAGTGGATATTCAAAAAGAGCAAAAGGCGCTCGAAGAATTCGCGACTCTTATGGAATTCGGTAAGCTTTGCGAGGGCGATATGCCGCGCACGTATGATGAGGCCATGGGCTTAATGAAAGACCGCTTGCACGCGGCCGAGTAGATTAGGATTTAGTTTCGGGGATCTCGGAAATTTCACCCGGAGCCGGCAGCAACTCCACCAAACAATCCCGCCAGTATTCGGGAACGTCGGCTGAAAAGGTGACGGCTATTTCGAAGCGCCCTTTACCGATATGATCGGCGCGGGTAATGGTGCCATCAAGATCCAAATTCATTTGCGGAAGATACATAACTACTTGGTGGCCGACCAGATTCAGCATCGATAGATTGTCGCGGTATTCTTTAGGGATCAACTGTGAGCGTTCGATCGCGAGCAGAAATCCGCTCTGTGAGGCGTCGATAATCACCCCCTCGCGGGCGATGACCGAGTAACTCGAGAGCGAGGTCAACTCCGCGACATGGATGAAATCTACGGTTTTGCGTGCGGCGATTCGTCTTTCGGCTTTCATACTTTAGTCCCTCGTCTAGCTGTTCATGTAACTCATCGGTGCGTCTGGACCAAAGTTTAAGGTGCAAATGAAAGGTCTCAAATTGAGGCGCTTTAGCCGACCAGTTTATAGATGGTGGCCCGACTTGCGCCTTCCCGTCGAAGTTTTTGCGCCTTTAAACCCCATTGCGCCAAACGTTTAAACGATGAAGCGGAGATATTCAGACAAGCCTGCGCTTCACGCGGAGTGAAGGACGGTTTGTCTTTAAACTTGGACTGCAGCTGGCGCAGCTGAAGAACGTTCTCGTCGACTCGCATCCCTTCGCGCGGAACCTTGAATGAAAATGCCGCGCTCATCTTTAAACTGTAGTTGCCGCTGTTTTCGTGAAGTTGGGCCGGCAGCGAATTTGTTTCCGTCCATTTGCGCAAGCGCCACAGCAATTGGTGCACGCGATTGGGCGAAGAAAAAATATCGAAATACTCGCCGGGGAAGAGTTCGCAAAAAAGTGCGCCGATGCTCCATGGTTTGTAAAAGTCTCGAAGGAGCGTCGCCAACACTTGATGCACCATTTTGCTTGGCGCTTCGGCTTGCAGATTTTCGAACTCAGCGGTGAGCAGAACAAACGATGGTGCGGCTTGGGGGCCGAAGACGAAGTGGTCTTGCTCCCACTTTTGTCCAAGACCTTTGAGGACGCGCTCGCGGTAGGACGCAAAGGGGGTGCCGAACATCAAATGCTGGAATTTTTCATTGTCGAATTGAATCTTAAGAGACAAGTAATCCGCCTCGCGTAGGCTTTCCCAGTCTTTGCGCTCTTCGGCTTCAAGGCGAAACGCCGCAATGGCGTGAGTCGTTTGACTCTCAAACGAATCGAGTACGGCTTCCCATTTGCGCACAAAGAAAAGATCGTTCGGCTTGGCAATCTTTCCTGCGAAAGGCTGGCGGGCAAAGCGCAGTTCTTCACGCGCTTCGGAATATTTGTTTTGGGCGATGTAAATCTGCGCGCGCAGTTCGTGCACCTTGGTTTTAAGATTCAGCCGGCCTTCGGCTTGTGCGTGCTCGAGGATTTTTTGGGATAGATTCAAGCTCGGGAAAAAATCGTGTTCGACGGCGTAGGCGGCGGCCAGGTTCATCATTCCTACCATGCGCGAATAGTCGTCGGTGGCGCTTTCGATGTAGCGACGGAGCAATGGAACGGCCTGCGCGTATTCCCAGCGCTGGAAGTGGCAAAAAGATAGAAATAAAAGCGAGTCGGGAGCTTGGGCAGGATCGAGCGGCTGCAAAAGATCCACGGCCTCTTGAACTGCGCCGATTTCTTGCAAGGCGGCCGCATGCTCGGCGATTTCCTCAGGGGTGGCCGGCTGGTGTAAGTTGTTCGTTCGTACGATGGGCGTCAGAAGACGCAAGCTGAAGGTTTCAAGCTGGGCGCGGCGGAAGAGATTGGCGAACGTGCGCGCAAGCGGGCGCGGGATATCATTCACTATGACGGCGCGCAGACGGTTTGCGGCCTGACTGATGCGCCCGGTGCGCAAATCCTCTTCACACTCTTGACTGAGCGTTTGAAAATCCAGTTGAACCTCCGCTATGCGCTCGGGACTTCTGTTCTCATGTTAGAACAAAACCGCAAAATGCCGGAGCGCTTTGGCGAATCTGTCTCAATAAGGGACGCCATGGTTCGCGGCTAGGCGGACCAGGCAAGCGCCGAATATATAAGGAGGGGAAAGCAGCACGAAACCTTCTCCATGCAAAGCTTTTGAGCCCTGGAACGAATAGAGGTTCTCGCCGAGTTTTTTCCAGCGCGAGATTTCGAGCTGCGCGATCGTCGGTGGTTGGTGATTCTCAAGAGCTTTAAAGTAAGCTTCCTTCGCGCACCATAAAAACTCCGGCTGCGGGGCGCTTTTGATTTCTTGATTGCCGCAAACCCGTGCGATCACGGCTTGGGAAATGCGGTCACCGACTTCGATGTCGAGACCGGCATGGACCGGGCGCGGGCTTGCGATCCAAGCACCAAGGCCCTTTGTGTGCGAGATACTCAGAGACCAATTCGCGGGTCGCGGATGGGCGTTTAAATTTTTGATTGCAGCAACGTCGTTTTCACCGGCCTCTTTTAGGCGGGCTTCCGCGCCTGCGCGGATTTTTTGCCGGTAAGAACTCTGCTCCGCGCCCCATTCGGCGGATTGGCCGGCGAGTAATCGCGGTTCGTGTTTGCGCAATTCCTGGATTATTCGCTGAAAGCCGTCGGCCATTGGACGCTTTCTCCGCGCGTGATCTGCAACATGCGCTGCAGGCTGCGCCTGGACTTTTCGATCAGCTCGATAGGCACCTGCACTTGCGGTTGCAGAGTTTCAAGCGCGTTAGCGATTTTCTCAAGAGTGTTCAATTTCATGTAAGGACATTCGTTGCAGGCGCAAGAGCCTTGTGCCGGAGCTTGGATCAATTCGGCATCGGGCCGCGCCTTTTGCATTTGGTGAAAAATTCCATGCTCGGTCGCGACGATAAATTTTTTGGCGGGGTTTTTGACCACCTCATCCAGCAAGCGGGACGTGGCTCCGATCACGTCCGCGTATTGCAAGACCGCCTCATCGCACTCGGGGTGGGCAAGCACCGGGGCGTCCGGGTTCTGCGATTTCAATTCAAACAGCCGGCGCGACGAAAATAAAACATGCACTTCACAAGCGCCCGGCCACAAGATCATTTCGCGCTGAAGCTTTTTGCTCAGATAGCGGCCAAGGTTGCGGTCGGGCCCAAAGAGAATGCGCCTGTCTTTGGGAATGGAATGAATAATTTTTTCGGCATTGCTGGACGTCACGCAAACATCGGTGATGCTTTTCACCTCGGCACTGCTGTTCACGTAGGTGACGCAAACGGCGTCGGGATATTGTTTGCGCCAGGCTAAATATTTATCGTACGGCGAATGATCGACCAGCGAACAGCCGGCGTTACTGTCGGGTACCAATACGGTTTTCTCAGGTGAAAGAATCTTGGCGCTTTCGGCCATAAAGACGACTCCCGCGAGCAGAATCACCGGATTTTCGGCCTTCTCACCCCACTGGGCCAACGCTAAACTGTCGCCGACATGATCGGCGATGTCTTGAATCGCACCATCTTCATAGAAGTGCGAAAGGATGAGCGCGTTCCTTTCCTGTTTCAGCTTCTGAATTCGCTCAATGACCGTATTCATGGCCATGGTCATAACATGGACTTTGGTCGAAGAGAAGACCGGCCAGTCTCAAGATCGAACGGTGGTGCGACGAAGAGAGTTCTGGAGGGATCGTCGTGAGTAAATACATCCTCAGTTTAGCTATTTTGTTCAGCGCGGGCTTTGCGCAGGCTCAATCTTTCAAGGGGCTTCCGTCTTTACCGACGAGCGGCATGGGTTTTCAGGGCAGTGTTGGCGTTGGCTTTACGGACTTCAAAACGCATATTCCGTCCAATGATTTCAAGCTTGAGCGCGGCACTTACTTCGCGGCGCAGTTGGAGCGCGGCTTCGATGTGATGCACCTTTATCTTACCCTTGGTTTGAATATTCAAAGCGCTTCGGGTGTGGCGAATTACTCTTACACCAACCTCTCTTCGAGCACTTCCTACGCCAAGACCGATCTGCCCTTTAAAACACAAATGTACGAAGTGACACTGGGGCTGAAATTTAAATTGATCGACGATTATTGGTTTCGCCCTTATGTCGAGGGCGGCGGTATCGGGAGCTATAACAACGTGAATTACGATTCACGGGTTTCTTCTTTGGCTGCGACCGGCTCCGATTACAAGAGCACCGATGTGATCATGGGCTCGGGCTATTACGGCGAAGCCGGCGTGGAGGTCATGTTCGCGCCCAGGTGGGGCGTAAAGCTCGCCGCGCGTGAAGCGATCATGCAGACCAAAAAGTTGGAAACATTAGGTAACCGCGCCGTGCGTTTGCAAAATGAGATTTATTACTTTTCAGTGCTGTTCGGAATGTAATATCGCGCGCGAGATGTGGTTTTCGATACAGTTTACCTTCGGCGCCGAAGGTAAACGATCCCATTCAAAATTTAATCAGAAATCCAAGGATCGCCGTCGCCATCGTTGTGGAGCCGATCATCATCGTGCCGAGCTTGAATACGATATCAGCCTTGAATCCCGATATCTCCGCCCGGACATTCGCGAACTCCGCGTTCATGTCGCTACGGAACGAGGACATTCCCGCGCGGACTTCCGTGAACTCAGCTTTCGTGTCATTGCGTAGCGAGGCTATCTCCGAGCGGACTTCCGTGAACTCCGCTTTCGTGTCATTGCGTAGCGAGGCTATCTCCGCGCGGACTTCCGTGAACTCAGCTTTCGTGTCATTGCGTAATGAGGTTATCTCCGAGCGGACTTCCGCGAACTCGGCCTTCGTGTCATTGCGTAATGAGGTTATCTCCGCGCGGACTTCCGTGAACTCCGCTTTCGTGTCATTGCGGAATGAGGCTATCTCCGCCCGAACTTCCGAAATATCCGTCTTGGTCGCCACTTCGTCCCCAATCGCATCGATAACAAGTTGGACTTGCGCTTCGGCCTGATCGCGCCCGAATCCTACAGCCTCTAAGCTTCTAATATACTTTAAAGCGTTAAACATCGCCAGCCTCCGAAGATTGTGTTGTTGCTTCAAGGAGTTAGGAGCAAATGCAAGGCCGGAGGTGGCGGTTGAAGGAATTGTCGGGTGGCTTAACTGAGGGACGAACGGCGGCCGTAAAGATTAGAGATCGCCGCCCTTAAGGACGTTGATGATGGCCTTCGAAACCGTACGCAAGGATTCGAAAACGCCTTTGCCTTCCGAAGCGGTACCTTCAAAATCCACGGAGTTGTACTTATTCAAAGCCGAACGTAACTCGGCCACCGACAAAGCATTGGGCAGATCGCGCTTGTTGTATTGCATGACCAGCGGGATATCTTTGATGTCGTAGCCTTGTTGCTCGAGATTCTTTTTCAAGTTCTCGACCGACTGCAGGTTTTCTTCCATACGCTCGGCTTGTGAATCGGCGACGAAGACCACGCCGTCCAAACCTTTAAGAATCAATTTTCTGGACGCATCGTAAACCACTTGTCCGGGAACGGTGTACAAATGGAATCTGGTTTTGAAGCCGCGGATGTCGCCGACGTTCAACGGCAGAAAATCAAAAAATAAAGTGCGCTCGACGTCGCCGGGTAAAGAGAAGAGCTCGGATTTTTCGGGCGAGATCGTTTTTTGATAGACCCATTGCAGATTGGTCGTTTTGCCGCCCAAAGAGGGACCGTAGTACACGATCTTGCAGTGGATCTCTTTGGCGTTGTAGTTAATGAACGACATACCTAACCTTGCGCAGTCCCGGTAACGGGACCGCTGTTAAACTTGCACCCGATTTTCAATCGCCCGGCCGAGAGTTCTGTAATCAATATAATCAATATCGCCGCCGATGGGAACTCCATGGGCGATCCGGGATGTCTTGATATTCATGTCTTTTAGGATTTTTGCCAAGTAAAGAACCGTCGTGTCGCCTTCCAAATCGGCATCTAAAGCCAAAATGACCTCTTGCACCTGACGGTTGCCGTCGGCATCGGGCTCTAAGCGGTCCAAAAGGGCTTGAATTTTCAGATCCGAGGGGCTGACTCCGTCTAACGGAGAAATCGCGCCGTGCAAGACATGATAGCGGCCACGAAACACGCCCGACGACTCAACACGGTCAATGTCGCCCGGATCTTCGACGACGCACAAGGAGTCCATGGTGCGGTTCGAGTCCTTACAGAAGTGGCAGACGTTGTCCTCTTCTTCCGTAAACGAAAAACAAATCGAGCATTCGTGAATGCGTTCCTTCACTCCACGCAAAGCATCGCGCAAGCTTTGCACGTTCTCATTTGGAGCGCGCAAAAGATGGTAAGCCAAACGCTGCGCCGTCTTCGGGCCGATTCCCGGAAGGCGGCTGAGTTCGTGCACCAGCTGATGAAGTGTCGGAATTTTTTGTAGCATGTGGAAAATTAAAACATTCCCGGCATCGAAAAGCCACCGGTGATCTTCGCCATCTCCGCGTCAGACGTGGTTTTTGTGACACGCACGGCTTCGTTGACCGCGGTCGCGATCAGATCCTGGAGCATATCCTTATCTTTGGAGTCCACCACGTCTTGCTGGATGTCCACGGCCTTCACTTTGTAGTCGCCGGTCATCACGATTTTTACGGCGCCGCCGCCTGAACTGGCTTCAAATTCACGGGTCGCCAGGTCTTCCTGGGCCTTTTTCATTTTCATCTGCATTTGGTTGGCTTGCTTCATCAAAGCTTGCATTCCGCCGCCGCCGAAACCTTTCATCCCTTTATCTCCTTGATAGACTTGATCTCTGTTTTAAAAACACTTTGGGCCGATTTAACTAATGGGTGGGCTTCCACCGCTTTGCGTAGCTCGCTCTTGCGGTCTTCCTCGGATTTGTCGACGAGGGCTTTTGGGCTCATCGTCTGCTCTTGGCCGGTCGGTTCGCTGAGTTGAATATGCAGCGAGTAACCCGGTCCCCAAAAGCTGTTGATGTAGTTCACGGTTTTCTTTTTGAAATCCGGCTGGCTGAGTTTGTCGAAGAGGAATTTGTGCTTTTGTGCGACGCCCAAGTGTAGATCTTTGCCTTCGAGTTTGATGACAAAACAGTTTTCCAACTGTGCTCCGACCAGGCCGTTCACTTCTTTGATCTTTTCAACCAGGTTTTTGAATTTCTGTTCGGTGGGGCCGGTGGGCTCCATTGGCGGCGGCGGAGTCGCCGCCGGTTTTGCTATAGGGGATTCCGCCTTCGGCGGCATTTTTGCGGCCAGTGGGGCGGAGGCGTTTACGGCTCGGGCAACCGGTGAGGCCGCGGCTCGCACTGAAGGTGCGCTCGCGTGGCTTGCGAAATTCACCCGCGGAGCGGTCGCCATGCGCATTAGGACCATTTCTAAAATTAACAGGGTATCGCTCGCGCGATTCAGGTCTTGCGCGCCTTTTAAGGCCATGTCGAAAAGCATATGCAGATCTTCGACCGACAGATCCGCCGACATTTTGATGAGAGCTTCTTGTTCCGAATCCGGCAAATCGATCATGGATTTGTCGGCATTGAGCTTTAACAAAAGTGCGTTGCGCAGTTGCTCCATCAAATCCAATAAGAATAATTTTGGATCGCCGCCGGCGTTGTGAAGACCTTTGATGCCTTCAATCGCGGGTGTGATTTCCCGGCGCATGAGTGCCGAAAGTAGATCGTTTAACAGACCGCGATCGGTTAAACCCAATGTGCTCACCACAAGATCCCGCTTCAAATCGCCATTGGTGAAATTAATGGTTTGATCGAGCAAGCTTTGCGCATCCCGCATGGACCCGTCTCCTTGACGGGCGATGGTCCAAAGCGCATC
The DNA here is from genome assembly GCA_964628445.1 of uncultured Pseudobdellovibrionaceae bacterium. Classification (GTDB taxonomy): domain Bacteria; phylum Bdellovibrionota; class Bdellovibrionia; order Bdellovibrionales; family UBA1609; genus JALHOQ01. The sequence goes on from CAZVOP010000016.1 coordinate 28,118, forward strand.
CACTTCGAATTTCACATTGTCGCGTTCGCAAATGGTTTGCAAATGCTGAGCGATAACCCGGGTCGGTATTCTTCTGAAATCAAAACGCTGAGTGCGCGACAAAATGGTGTTCGGAATTTTATGAACTTCGGTCGTCGCCATAACAAAATAGACGTGTCCGGGCGGCTCTTCCAAAGTTTTAAGTAAAGCGTTGAACGCCGAAGTCGAGAGCATGTGCACTTCGTCGATGATGTACATCTTGTACTTGCCGCTTGAGGGTAAGTAGCCGACGGTGTCGCGCAATTCACGAATGGCATCGACGCCGTTATTCGAAGCTCCGTCGATCTCGATGACGTTCATCGATCTGCCGCTGGTGATCTCTTCGCATTCGGAACATTTGTTACAAGGCATGAAGTCGGCGGCATTCGGGCAGCGCAAAGACTTCGCTAAGATCCGGGCCGTCGAAGTTTTGCCGGTGCCGCGCGGACCGGTGAAAAGCAAAGCGTGATGCAGGCGATTGTTTTTGAGCGCATTCCTCAAGGTCGTGCGGATATGATCTTGACCGATCAATCCGTCGAAATCCTGCGGTCTCCATCTGCGCGCGATCACTTCGTATGACAATTAAGGTTCCCCGTTTTTAAATGCGCCCGCTGCCAGGCGCATTCAATATAAAATGGGCCCGCTACCGGGCGCATTCAATATAAAGTGGCCGGGCACCCCATATCACATAACATTTCTGTTACCGTTGCTTCCTTCCGGACCTGGCGGGGTTCACAGAAACAGCTATTGTACGGGACCCGGCCATAACATGGATACAAGCGATCCCGCCGTCGGGGTCGCTAATATCAAGCCATTCCTGTTTTCCTGGAGGCGCATCATCGAGTCAATAATGCGTAGCGCTAATTGAGTTTGTGAAGCACCTTTTCGAGCGCCTGCATCTCCTCAAACCAATAGGCGTCGGTGCCGTACTGCGGAAAAATCTGTGGAAAACTTGGGTCACTCCATCGCCGTGCGATCCAAGCGGCGTAATGGATAATTCTTAAGCCTCGCAATGGTTCCATAAGGCGTAGCTGGTGCTCGTCAAAATCGCGCAGTTCGGTATAGCCGCCGATAAAAGCATCCAGTTCGTCGCCGAAATCGTCTTCGTCGTGGCGAAAGAGCATCCAAAAATCTTGTACCACCGGACCCATGGCGAAATCGTCGAAGTCGATTAATAAAAAATCCCGCGGCTGACCGGGTTCGTCCGTTTGCAAAACGTTGCCGCGATGGCAATCGCCGTGAATGCGCTGGAAGGTGCGTGGATCGAGTTCGTCGTCGAGGAATTCAAGAATGGCTTCGGCGGCGTCACGGTAGCGCGGCCAAATATTCGGCTCCACCAAGCGCGAAATCGTTTCGAGAGCGGGAACGCCAAAGTTTTCCACGTCGATGGTGGCGCGATGCTTGGAAGGTTTAAGTGAGCCGACGTTGTGCAGGCGGGCGATCACGCGGCCGAGCTTGGTGAGGTCGTCCATCGAGAACTCTTGCGGCATTCTGCCTTTGGCTTTGGGAAAAATAGTCGTGAACAGCCCGCCTTGCGGCGAAATGGTGTCCCCGTTTTTTTGCTTTAAGGGGGCGACGACATTCACGCCTTGTTCCAAGCATTCTTGCATAAAAGAATGCTCCTCACGGATCGCCGCTTCCGACCAGCGGCCGGGCCGGTAAAATTTGGCGATCACCTGTTGGCCGGGCGGCTCTTCGACCCTTAAGGAGTAAACGCGGTTCTCATAGCTATTGAGCTGCAGATACTCCCCCGTAGTGGGCCAGCCGCATTTCTCGACCGCATTCAGAACGAAGTCCGGAGTGAGCTGATAGAAAAGATCCTGTGGCTTGCCCATTGAGCTTGGGTTCATAAAACCTGTATAGTCGAGAAGATGAAAGAGATCACTCAATTTGAAAACCACACCGTTGAAATATGGCGGCGGCCTAAGCAGCGTCATATCAACTTGCGCGTGCGTCCCGACGGCGCGCTCCGCGTGACATGCGGATTAAAAGTGCCGAAAAGGGATATCTTCGGTTTTATCCGCGAGAGTGACGGGTTTATCAAAAAGTCTTTAGCGGATCTCGCTGAGTTTTACCGCAAGCATCCGCCGAAAAAGGCTCAGACCGGCGAGCCGTACTTATATTTCGGAGAGCGCTTTCCCTTACAATTGGTATGGACGTGGAAGCCCAAAATCAAAGTTCAATTTCGTGACGGCGAATTTGAGATGACGGCACCGACTGATTCAGGCGCGGAAGAACGCCGACTCGCGATTCAAAAATTCTTCAAGCGGGAAGGGGCCAAATATCTGCGCGCTTGTTCCGATTTTTGGGCGCAGAAAATGAATTTGCAGCCGATGAGCGTTTCGATTCGCGGACAAACTTCGCGCTGGGGAAGTTGCACCTCAAGAGGCGACATCAATCTCAATTGGAAATTGCTCGCCGTTCCCCCCGACGTCATCGATTATGTCGTCATTCATGAGCTTGCTCATCTCATTCATATGGATCATTCGCCGCGCTTTTGGAATCTGGTGGCCGAGTATTTTCCCGACCACAAAAGAGCTAAACGTTGGCTGCGCGAGCACGAGCCGGAGCTCGCCGTACAGTTTAAATAAATGCCCCATTTCGTCACCGCATTGTAAGTCTTCCAGGAAATGAAAGCCGGGAAAGCCCCCGCGTTCATTGGCCCTTGGACCCCGGATTGCTGTATAAAGAATGGGACCAGGATGATCTGTGAAGAGGTTAAACAAAATGAGCTTAGCAAAGCGTTATCTTAGACTTTCCGTATTTACCGGCTTCGCGCTTTTCGCGCTCGTTTGCGTGAGCTACGCGCATTCGGAAGAGGCCCGAGTCACCCTCTACACCAGCGGATTCAGTTTGACCGGCGGTTGCGCACTGAAGGTTGAACGCTTAAGCGACGGAACGGTTTTGTACCGTCCGGTCACCGAAAGCAAAACGAAATTTGTGGGCGGCGAGCCGATGGGATCGCGAATGTATTTGGAATCGGCAAGAAGCTTTGAGCGCGAGCCGCTGCTGCTTGGAGTCCCGATCTTACCGCGTGAAACGCTTCAAGTTTTCTTCCTACCCCTGCCCGACGGAACATTGGTCCCGACCGGATATATATACGATCCCGTATTTATGAGGGTAAAAAGCAAAGGTTTCACGTTTGAGAAAAACTGTACGGGCCTAACTAAATTTCGCCGTAACCCTTAATCTTATTATTCGGATCCACCATGACCAGTTGGGGCTTGTATTCAAAAGCCTCAGCTTGCTCGAAGTCGGCGTAAGCCGCGATGATCACCAAGTCCCCTTTGTGAACCAATCTTGCCGCCGCCCCATTCAAACAAATCTCGCCGTCGCCGCCATGAATCACATAAGTGGATAACCGCTGCCCGTTGTTGCAGTTGTAAATCTCGACTCTTTCAAACGGCATTAAATGCGCGGCCTCGCAAAGCTTCGGATCGATGCTGATCGAGCCTTCATAATTCAGATCGGCGCCGGTGACGGTGGCGCGGTGGATTTTGGATTTTAATAAAGTGATTCTCATGATTTCTCCTTTTTATTCAAGTGTTCATCTTCAGGGCGGTGTTGAGGCCGTGAAGAACTAAGTCGGGATTTTCTTCATCGAAAATCCCCGCTTTGCTGAAGAGCGAGGCGAATCCCCCGGTCCCAATGATCTTCGGAGGCTTGCCGTCAAAGACTTCGTCGCTGATGCGCCGGCAGATTTCCTTAACCTGGCCGAGTGTGCCGTAGTACAGGCCGCTTTGAATGCTTTCGACCGTTGTCTTGCTCAAACATTCGTTCGGCCGAACGATCTCGACCGACGGTAGGCGCGAAGTGCGGCTTTCGAGCGCCTCCATTGAAATTTTTAAACCGGCGGTGATGACGCCTCCTAAATACTCCTTCTCGGCTGAAACCGCGCAGAACGTGGTCGCCGTTCCAAAGTCGATCACCAACAAGTTCTGACCGGGATATTGCTGCGCGCCCGCGATTGCGTTGGCGATGCGGTCGGGGCCGACCTCGAGCGGATTTTTATATTTTATCTTAAGCCCCGTTTTTACACCCGCCTGCAGGACGAACGGATTCAATTTAAAATACTTGAGGCACGAATTCTTTACCGAGTGAAGAACCTCGGGCACCACCGTGCAAAGCGAAATTTGTTTCACTAAGCGGGGATCGATGTCGTTTTCGCGTAAGACCGAGCGTAAAAATACGCCGATCTCGTCGCTGCTTGCGCCGGTGCGGCTGTTGCGGCGAAAGCGCAATAATATTTTGCCGTCGTCAAAAACGCCGCCGTAGATTTGCGTGTTGCCCACATCAAGCGTCAATACCACAAAGAGCTCCTTCAATTGCGGCCGATAAGCCGGAAAGATTTTCGAATTTCAAAGTGCCGGAGGGCTGAATGAATTCCCCCGGGTGTTTGCCGCGATCTTTGATGACTTGCGACCAGTCGTTGGCGACGACCGCGTTTATATTTTCGCCGATCATTTGATCGGCGATTTTTTGCCGGCCTTGGGGCGTTTCGTTAAGCGTGAGTTTGAAACCAACGACATAAATATTCTTATTTTTTGAATACTCTTTGAGTCTTGGGAGAATCTTGAAATTTTGCTTAAGACGGAGGGTTAGGTCCTCTTGGCTGGAGAGCTTTAAATCTTTCTCGGGGGCTTTTGCGTTCACCGTGTCCACCGAGTAGTCGCTGACCGCTGCGGCGTGGATCACCATGGAATAGTTGTTATTCCCCAATTGCTCGCGAAGTGCGCTATCTAAGCTTTTAAAATCGGTAAAGGTGCGTGTGGGCATTTTGGTCTTGGGGACCTTCGCGCCTTCGGCGCAAAGGTAATCGACCGCCCATCCGCGTTCTGCGAATTGATCCGCGAGTTCGGCGCCGGTCGCGCCGGTGCTGACATTCGACAAGAATCTTATGCCGTCAATCGATTCGCGTGTTGCGCCGGAGGTGATCAACAGCGAGCCTTTCGGCTCGGTCTTTCTAGTGAGGATATTCAAGATATCTTCCGCCTCCATCAGGCGGCCGCCGCCTTCTTCGCCACAGGCTAAATTCCCCGCGCCGGTTTCGTGAATCAAATAGCCGAAGGATTGTATTTCCCCAAGGTTCTTTTGTGTCGCCGGATGCGACAGCATTTCGTGGTTCATAGCGGGGAAAATGTGCAGCGGCTTTTCTTTGGGCCAAGCTAAAATCATCGTGCTGACCAAGTCATCGGCGGACCCGCGCGCTATGCGCGAGATTGTATTCGCACTCGCCGGACACAAAACCCCGATATCGGCAGAGCGGCTTAAATGGATATGATCCATCGCCCGGCCATATTCCCAGATGTCGCTTAAAACCGGCTTTCCGGTAAGCCCTTCCAAGGTCGCGGCACCAATAAACTTTAACGCCGAGGGTGTGGCTACGGTTTGCACTTCATGCCCTTGTTGGATCAGCTTGGAAATCACCGCCGCCGCCTTGAATGCGGCAATGGAACCGGAGAGAAAGAATAAAACTTTACGTTGTGACATTATCGATCAACCTCACATCGCCGAGAAATGCCGCGGCAAACCGGCGGCCGAAATATTCTTCGACATAATCGACGCGGAAACCTGCGTCGCTTAACTCTTTCGCTGCGTGCCCGGCATCGGGAGCGGTCTTCAAGATTTGATAGATCTTCGGTGCAAGTTCGCGCTGTGCGGGCGTTAAGCGCAAATTGCGCGAACTCATCGCCAGGCCGTCGGCTTCACGCTTGATCGGGCAGGCGACCACATCGATGTCCAAGAACAAGGCCGCGCTCATGTCCCGGATCAACAGCAGTTGCTGATAATCCTTTTCGCCGAAGTAGGCGCGATCGGGGCGGGCCAGCTGGAAAAGCTTCAGCACGACCGTCAGCACGCCGTCAAAATGACCGGGGCGATGCGCGCCGCAGAGTTTGGTGCTGAAGTCGTTTTCCGAAACCTTGAAGCGGTAATGATCGTTATAAATCTCTTCGGCTTGCGGCACGAAGGCGACGTCGACGCCGGCTTTATCAAGCAAGGCTAAATCGGCGTCGAGAGGACGCGGATATTTCTCAAGATCTTTTTGATCATTGAACTGTGTGGGATTGACGAAGATGCTGACGATCACATGATCACATTCGGCTTTGGCTTTTTCGATCAAAGACAAGTGCCCGGCGTGAAGCGCGCCCATAGTCGGCACGAATCCGATCACGCCGACGTAGGTTGAACGCTGATGCTTTAGATCTTTGATTGCCGCGATGGTTTTCATTCGTAAGTTTCCTTTTCGTTGGGAAAACTTCCGTGCACGACGTCGTCGTGGAATTTAGCCAGAGCGCCCTTGATGAGCTCGGCCCCGTTCAGATATTGCCGTAAAAATTTGGGCTTGAACCCGGTGCTTAAACCCAGCAGGTCATGCAGCACCAGAACTTGACCGTCACAATGCGGGCCCGCGCCGATGCCGATCGTGGGAATCTTTAAAGATGAAGTGATTTCGCCGGCCAGATCGCCAGGCACGCATTCCAAAACCACGGCGAAGGCTCCGGCGTCTTGCAGACCGCGCGCTTCTTGCATGATTTTATTTCTCTGTTCTTGTTCGCGGCCCTGAACCTTAAAGCCGCCGAAGGCGTTCACGAATTGTGGAGTCAGGCCCACATGGCCCATGACCGGTATACCCGATTCGGTCAGATGCTTGACGAATTCGCCGTTGCCGTCAAAACCCTCAAGCTTCACGGCATGCGCCCCCGCTTGCAGAAGCAATTTGACGTTGCGCAAATTTTCATTCAGATCGCCGCGAAAGGTAAGAAACGGCAGGTCGGCGACGATAAATTTTTTCGCAGCCCCTCTGCGCACGGCGGCCGTGTGCGCGGCGATCATTTCGATCGTCGAGGGAATGGTGTCGTCAAAGCCGTGCATGACCATCGCCGAACTGTCGCCGACTAATAATATGTCGATGGGCGAGTCATTTAAAATTTTCGCCGACCAAGCGTCATAGCAGGTGACCATCGTCAGGGGGCGGCGCTCACTCTTGGCCTTTTTGATTTCCAAAATACTCATAATAACTCCTTAGGCACCGGTACTCCGGCACCAGCAGCCTGCGCGATAAAGTTTTGGTATGTCTTTAGCAGCGAAGGTTGTGAATTTAGCGCCTCAAGGTGTTTGCGCACGGTCATCCAATCTTCGCGCGCAACCGGGCCGGTAAAATTATTCGCCGCTGACGGCGAAAGGGCATTGCGAACCACCTGCTGAAGAAAGGGTTCCAGTAGTCCGCGCGGAAGCTTAAGTTTGTCTTCGAATTCATCGCCGATTTGTTGCCAGAGTAAAAACGTCGAGTTGCCGGCCAGCGAACAGAGCGCATGATAGATCTCGCGCTTGTCGGGCGCTAAGGGGAAGGCTGGGTTCGGGAGCCCAGGCAAAATGTGCGAGAACGAAACGCCCTCGTCGATTACAAACGGGATTTTTTTATACCACTCCAGCGCTTGCAATTCGGCCCCGAAGGTCATTAAAGGATGAGCTGCAAAAACCCCCGGGATGACGGCCGCACCCGAAAAGTGCACGGCGATTTGCCCGGGACGCAAAAATTCAGCCAATTCGGGGATGGCTGGATCGCTTACAGCGAGTAAGACATGGGTTGCTGAGGATATAGCGGGTCCTAAGGACTCACCGCTTCGGCGATTCCATAAAATGCAGTTGTGACCCAATTTCTTAAGATAGAAATCGAAATGGCGGGCGAGTTTTCCGGAGCCTAATAGCGCGTATTTCATTTGGTACCTGTCCTTAGGGATCAAGTCCGTTTCTTGGGCAAAAGTGCGCTCTGCAATAGACCTTGTCACCTCATGACACAAAGTATAAAGCTCGAGTTCTATGCCACGTTGGATTTGGATCGCCTTAGCTATTTGCGTAAGTACTTTAGTTTACTTCACCATTCGATATGGTCTCAGGCCTAAGCCTGTTCCTGTGATCAACCCCACGCAGTTTGATAACCCGGAACAAATCGGGATCGTCATCCTCAAGCGTCTTCGTCAAAACATCCGTGCCGACATGTTGGTGCTGGTGGGATCGAGCAATGGTTCCGATGAGGACCCGCGCGTTTGGGACGGTTTTGTCAAAGCGGCGATCGCCGAGGGTGAAGCTGTCGAGAATATCGTGTTGAGCGAAATTGGACCTGACCGGCAAGAACTCTTCCGCCGGATCGAAGCGGCAAGAAAGGCGCACAAGCTGGCGGTGATCCGCGGGCTGACGCCGGAAGTTTCCCATTTTGTCGCGAACTCTTTGAGTCAGCAATTGGATGCGCAACTGAAGCATCCGGTGCTTGCAATTTCCATTTTACGCTTGGCGATTAACCGCGCCGACGCCGACGATTTACAGACTCAATGCTTGAACCCGGATGAAGAGAGCGGGCATCGCAAGTTGGACTGTGCCGCGCAAAGGGTCGCGCGCAAATACCTCAAGCGCAAACTTGAGGCCGACAAACTCTGGGCCGTTATGGAACGGCACGGTCTTAAAGAATATTTAGTCTTTATTCATCGCCCATAAATCGTGGGCCAGCGGGCGCCGGTACGAGCGGAAGTACGTGCGCGGCGAGGTCGCCATCAAATCGCCGAGCTTGGCCATATAAACGCAAGCGAAGCGGTCGACCTGGTAAGCGAAATAACTTTCCTCGATCCCCGTGCGCATGATTTCACCCCAGAAAGGATTAAAGATCTGTCCTTGCTGCTTTAAGAGCGGCGAAATGGCCTTATCGAGCTCGGAGATCTCGCCGAGCATCTTGTGGATTTCCTCGTCATGCGTGTGAACGCCCTTTTCGATTTGCTCCGAAATCAATTTATCGATTTTAATTTCGAGCGGGAACTTTGCCTCCATCAACTTGTTCACTTTTTCCAGAATGGGCTCGGCCTTCTTGTCCTTGGCGAGCTCTTGTTCAAGCTCTTCCACCACTAAGGCCGTGCGCCAGGCGAGATCTTTTTTTAAGCGCAGGATATCGCCGTAAATGTGATCGCCGATGTAGAGAATCTCGTCGGGAGCGGCATCCAGATCGCTGGTGAAAACATTGGCCGAGCCGCCTTGATAAATGCCGGGCTCGAGTTTCTTTTCCATATTGCTCATCAGGCCGGTTTTGGGATCGATCTTCAAAAAGCGCTGATTGTCGATAAAGAAGCGCGGCTTGGAGGCTGAGACGATTACGATATCGAAAAGATCTTCCCAAGTTGTGTGTTCTTTGAGGAAAGGAGTAATCGTGTAGTCGAGAAGAAGTTTCGAATATTTGAAGTCCGAATTGGTGACGACAAAAAGCTTTTTACCGTGTTTCTTGTAACGCTCAAGTCCGGCGACGAGCGCTTCGTCTTTGATGATGAATTGATCCAAGTTTTCCCGCACCCGGCCCTTAAGGCTGCCGTCGCGGTGAGCGCGGTCCAAAACGTAAGTCAGGTCATCGGCAATGTGGGCGTAATCGGGAAGCGGCGTTTTCTCATCGCTGTCGCGCAAATCCACCAGTTGCATGAACAGGCCGGCGAAGGCGATGGAAAACGAAGTGTCGATCGAAAGGTAGTTCGGATCGCGCAAATCGATATACACCGACTTATAGACCCGTCCTTGCTCGCGGTAATCGATCGCCTTCAGGCCGTGGTAAGAAACGCGGATCGCCGAGTGGCGGCTCAGTTTTAAAATGTTGCCCTTGGCTTTGTCGATCACCAAACCACGTACCGCACGGTCGTAAGAAAACTGCAGTTTCAAAATACTTTCGGGATAGCCTTTGTCGCTCACCAGCTTTTCGATCATCACTTTGTGGGCGAGAGCCTCGAAATTTTCACTCTTGTAGCGGACCAGCGTGTGATCCATATCGAAACCGAGATAGAGGATGCGTTTTAAATTTAAGGTGCGGTTAACGAAGACCCGGCCCATGACTACTCGTTCCTGCCTTCGACTTGAAGACCTAATTCATTCCACAGCAGCATCCCGCCGCGCATGTTGTAAACATTGGCGTAACCGTTGTCGCGCGCAAAAGCGCTGGCCTTAGCCGAGCGGCCGCCACTGCGACAGACAAAAACGACCGTTTGATCTTTCGGAAGCTCGCCCAGGACCTGTGGAAGGGTGTCGAGTACCATAAGCTGCGCGCCTGGAACGTGGCCCAATTCACCCCCGAATTCATCGGGGCGGCGAACATCCACGATAAAAACAGAGTCTTTTTGTTCCCACAATTCCTGGGGTTCGATGTCTTCGACGCCCGGAATATCGGGATTATTCTTTTTCGTGCGAAACGGCACAAATTGACTAGGCATATCAGTCTCCTTAGAGGCCTTTAACGTAGCTCACGGGCCTTTACATAGGCAAGGAATCATGATTCTTTTGAACGGTTCATGGAGGTTATATGATCGAGTCCGCACCGGAATCCAATAATGCACAATTGGAAAATCCGCTTGGTTTGGATGGCATTGAGTTTATCGAATACGCGACGCCTGATCCGGCAGCGCTTGAGCAACTCTTTTTCAAACTTGGGTTTCAAAAAATCGGGCAACATAAACGCAAGCTGGTGACGTTGTACCGCCAAAATATGATCAACTTCGTGATCAACAACGAGCCCAACACCTTTGCCGCGAAGTTCGCCAAGAATCACGGCCCTTCGATCTGCGCGACCGGTTTTCGCGTAAAAAGCGCTCAACGTGCTTTTGATCTCGCGGTTCAGCGTGGGGCGCGCCCGATCGAAAGTAAAAACGACGGCGCCAGCCATAGCTTCCCTGCGATTTACGGAATCGGCGAAAGCGCCGTTTACTTTGTTGACCGCTACCGCGCGCCCGTTCACTTCGACGATGATTTTCGTTATCTGCAGCCGGAGCTTTCGCCGAAAGGCAAAGGCCTGACGGTTATCGATCATCTTACCAATAACGTTCCAAAAGGTGAGATGCAGAAGTGGTGCGATTTCTACACTCAAATTTTTAATTTCCATGAAGTGCGCAAGTTCGACATCAAGGGACAGGCGACCGGCCTAACTTCGAAAGTCATGCGCTCTCCATGCAGCAAGATCACGATTCCGATCAACGAGCCGACCGAAGGTAAATCGCAGATTCAAGAGTACCTTGATGAATATCACGGCTCGGGCATTCAGCATTTGGCCCTCACCACCGGCGATATTTTGTCGAGCGTGCGCCAGTTGGCCGATGCCGGAGTTTTATTTTTGGATGCTCCGCCTGACACTTACTACCAGGCTATTCCCGGACGCATACCGAATGTGAAAGAGGATTTGACCGAGGTGAAGGCGGCCAATGTCTTGGTCGACGGCGATAAAGAAGGCTATCTGTTGCAGATCTTCACCAAGAACATGATCGGGCCGATCTTTTTCGAGCTGATCTCGCGTCGCAATCACAGCGGATTCGGCGAAGGGAATTTCCAAGCTTTGTTCGACGCCATTGAACGCGATCAAAAAGCGCGGGGATATTTGTAATGCATTTATACTTTCAGGGTAAACACACACGCCAAGCCCACAAGGGAATTCCTGAAGGTGCCTATGAAGAAGAGCAGGGCTTAAAGGGATTCTTCGGTCCGGTCTCGCATTTGATCAAGCGTCAGCCGAGCACGCGCTGGACGAAGATTGACGGTCCTTTGCGGCCGCACATGTATGATCTCGTTAAAATGGGTTCGAAAGAGGGATGGCAGCGCATGCTGCATAACCCGCATGTCGCCATCTCGATGCTGACGATGGACGTGAAGCCCGAATATCAGGGCCAGGCCTACCGCGATGGGGACGGCGACCTGCTTTACTTCTGCCACAAGGGCAGGGGTGAAGTGTGGACCGAGTACGGAATGCTCAAGTACCGCACCGGCGAGTACATTCTGATTCCGAAGTGTCTGACCCACACGATTGTTCCCGGCGAAAAATCGCAATTCTTTGTCGTGGAAAACCGCTCGTCACATTTTGAGGAGCCCGACCGCGGCATCGTCGGTCGCCATGCGATTTACGATCCCGCGACATTGGGTAAACCGGATTTGGAAGCACAAGACGCGCGTATGCGCGAAGTGAAAGCGGAAGTGAAGAAGATCACGATCAAGCGTCTCGATCAGTTCACGCACTTCGAATACGATTCAAATTATTACGACACTCTCGGTTGGAAGGGCGATCTTTATCCCTTCACTTTGCATGTCGACGACATGATGCCCCTGATGAGTCATCGCGCCCATCTTCCGCCGAGTGCGCACACCACGTTTGTGGCGCGTGAGTTTGTGGTTTGCACATTCCTTCCGCGGCCGTTGGAAAAAGACGCCGACGCTTTGAAGGTGCCGTTTTATCACCAAAATATCGATTACGATGAAGTGTTATTTTATCACGCTGGCGATTTTTTCTCGCGCGACAATTTGCACGCGGGCATGATGAGCCTTCATCCGATGGGCTTTCCGCATGGGCCGCATCCGAAAGCGGTAAAATCGGTGGACAGCAAAACCGAAACCAACGAGACCGCGGTGATGGTCGACTCACGCTGGCCGCTTGAGGCCGATCCCATCTTGGAAGGCGTAGAACTTAAAGATTACTGGAAATCCTGGAAGGGTTAATATGCCCGTTTCTCCGAAAGAGGCCATGCTTTTGGCTATCAGCGAGGGGGAAAAGGGCGCGGGCTTCGTCTCGCCCAACCCTTTGGTTGGATGCGTGATTTTAAGTCGCGAGGGCGACATAATTTCTAAGGGATACCATGCGCGCGTGGGCGAAGCTCACGCCGAAATGAGCGCTCTTAAAGAAATCAAAAATCAGGATTTTTTGGATGGCGCCCATGTCTTCGTGACGCTTGAGCCTTGCGCTCATGAGGGCCGAACACCGTCTTGCGCGAAAGCATTGGCCAAGTTGCCGATCGCCTCCGTCACATACGGATTGGAAGATCCAAATCCATTGGTCGCAGGCCAAGGTGCCGCGATTCTTCGCGCTGCAGGCAAAAAGGTGACTCTGTTCAATGAATTGAAGAGTGAGTTGGAAGAACTCGCCGAAATATTTTTGCTGAACATGCGCTTGAAAAGGCCGTTCGTGGCGGTCAAAGTCGCCTCGTCATTGGATGGGAAGATCGCGCTAAGCGATGGTTCGAGCCAATGGATTACCGGGGAGAAATCGCGCGCCTACGTTCAGTATTTGCGCGGCTGTTATGATGCGGTGTTGACCGGGGTGGGTACGTTTACGCGGGATAACCCGCGTTTGAATTCGCGCGATCCGCAATTTGCCAATAAAAAACAGAAAGTGATTTTGTTGGATCCTTCCGGAAAATCTTTTTCTTCATTGGCCAAATCCAAACTTTTGCAAGTGCGTTCACCCGAAGACGTTATCCTCGTTACGGGTCCACTCGGCTTGGATGCGCCAGACGGCGTACATAAGATTGAAATTCCGGACGGTGACGGGGATTTTGATTTATCGGCATTGATGATGGCCCTGTCTTCGCTCGGGATATTCTCGATTATGGTCGAGGCTGGCCCCTATACGGTGAGCAATTTTTTAAAGGCCCGGCTTGTCGACCGGCTTTATCTTTTCCAAGCGCCGAAGATTTTAGGCGAGGGCTTGGACTGGACGTCGGGGTTATCTTTAACTTCATTGACCCAAGCTGTTGAACTGCGAGATCCCACCAACAAAGCTTTCGGCTCCGATCTTCTGATTTCGGGCCGCCTAAACTGGCCTGCGGCTAACATCTAGATTTCGCTAACAGCGCGAAATGTGAACTGAAAACTTCCGATATATAAGTATGAAGAACTTCAAGGTACGTTTATCACTTCGTTATAAGCTCCTTCTGCTTTTGGTCACGATTCCCATTTTGAGTTTGGGATTGTACTTGGCGATGGCGACCGACCTCTTCAAGGAAGATAAAGTCGCCTATGTTTACGACTCCAGCGCCACGGTCTCCCGCTCGCTGGCGACGCAAGCGAGAATGGAAATTCAAACGGCCTATGCGACCACTCGTTCCGCCGTCGAAAACTTTGATTTTACCGCAGCTGATTTCAATGCTTCAGGAAAAGATTATTTCGCAAAGAATCCGCGCTTGCATGCGATCGTTTTGCTCCGCCGCGAAGGCACGGGCAATTACGTGAAGCTTGGACAAATGGGGAAAGAAGGCGTTGAAGCTCAAAACTTTCTCAGCGATGAAAAACTTCAGGCGCAAATTCGCGATCAAGCCGTGGAAGATACGGCCTTTGTGAGTGAGCATGCGGCGCTACCGGGCGCACTGCGCGTGGCTTTCAGGTTGGGTGAAAGGGATGAAGCCAATCACATGGTCGTCATGGCTCTTTACCAAGCCGATGAGTTGGTCGGCGCTTTCGACGGCGCGGGCCTCTATGCAAGCTTAGTGCTTACGCGCAAGGGGGCCGTTGCTCTTGGCGGAATCGATGTTCCGGCGGCGGATCTCGGCGTACTTCATGAAGTGCTCAAAACAAAATCGAATGAGGGGACCGCGGAAGCAAAAATGTCCGACGGCTTGGCTTACTTGGTCTCTTACGCTTCGGTGGGCATGGGCGATATGGTCGTCGTCTCGAAAGTCGACAAGAATAAAGCGCTTAAGGCGGTCGAAGTCTTGATCGCGAAGTCTTTATTATTTTTTGTGGCCTTGCTTGCCTCGACCTTGATGATTTCCGTCTTCGCGTCCAACCGTTTGACGGCGGCCATTCGTGAGTTGTTCGAGGCCACCGGTAAAATTGCCGCGGGCGACTTTAATGTTCGCGTTCAGCCGCGCTCTCATGATGAAGTGGGTGGCTTGGCCGAAAGCTTCAATTACATGGCGGGCGAGGTGGAACGGCTGATGAAAGACACCGCCGAAAAAGTGCGCATGGAAGGCGAGTTATCGACCGTACGGACCGTGCAAGAGACTTTGTTCCCGGCCTCGCAAAGCCAGTTCGGCCCGTTACGCATAATGGGCCACTTTGAACCGGCCTCCGAGTGCGGCGGCGATTGGTGGAGTTACTCACGGATCGGCAACAAGATCTTCTTATATATAGGAGACGCCACCGGGCACGGTGCGCCCGCCGCCATGATCACCAGCGCCGCGGTTTCGGCCGCCGCCGTGATCGAGAGCCTGCCCGACGTGACACCGGCCAAGGCGATGACGATTTTGAATCGCGCGATCCTGCAAACTTCGAAGGGCTCGATTATGATGACCTTCTTTGTCGCCGCGATCGACCTTGATAACAACACCTTCACTTACGCATGCGCCAGCCACGATCCTCCTTATCTTATGCGCCGGACCGGCGAAAAGCTTGGCCGCAAGGACCTTGTTCCGTTGAACGAGGTGAACGGACCGCGCCTTGGCGATAAAAAAGATTTTCAGTACGAAGAGACGACGGTTGAGTTTTCGCCGGGCGATCTGGTTTTCTTTTACACGGACGGGATCTTGGATATTCAGGATCTAGACGGAAAAAAATGGGGCGAGCGTAATTTTTTGAAGTCATTGTTGGATAGCTCAAACACCGGCGACAATGCCGACGGCAAGATCGAAGCCCTGCGAACTAAGTTGAACAGTTTCCGGTCGGGTTCGCATTTGATCGACGACGTGACTATGGTGATGTGCGAGTACGAGAAGAGAGCGGCATGAGCGAAAGCGGGGCAAGGAAATTGGCTTCCACCGAGTCGTGGCAAAAGGAGATCGATGCGTCGACAAGCGAACGCGTGGATCGCCAATGCATCGGCTTGAGTGAGGCCCTGCCTCCCCAAGATGTTTTGCGTTTGGCGACCGAACAGGGCTTTAGTCATATTTGCCAGCGCCAGGGACTGGAGTTCAATAAAGAGCTCGAAACGTCGCAAAATTTAGTCGCCGCTCCGGAATCATTTTTTCAGTTCCCCGTGGCCGCGATTTTTGAACCGAGCCGGCTCAATGCGAAGAGCGAGGAAAAATACATTGCGGTCCAAGCCAACTTCAATAGCTCCAATCAAAAACGGGGAATTCTTGCCTCGATCGCTAAGGCAATGGAATTAAAGAGCGTTCCGCAAACTATGGCGGATGACATCGCCTCGGTGGCCGATGAGATGTACACAAACGCCGTCTACAATGCGCCCTTCGTGGACCAAAAGACAAAATTTAATCCGGGTGTCAGTCGCCAGGACGTGGAAATCATTTTGGACAAAGGCAAAGAAGGTCGCTTGATTTTAGCCCATGACGACCAACGCATTATGATCGCTTGCCAAGATCCTTACGGCAGCCTCAATTTGGACGGCTATTTGACTAAAATTAAGGCAACTTATGATCGCGGTGCTGCAGCAACGATGAATTTCGGTCCTGGTGGAGCGGGCATTGGAAGCTATATAATCTATAATACCTGCGTGAGCTTCTATGTGGGTGTTCAGGCCGGCCGCGCTTCGATCATCGCATGCGTGCTTCCGCTCGGAATGAGCAACCGCAAGCGCGCGCTCATGCCAAAACATTTACACTGGATACACCTTGAGGAGGAATGATGGGATTTTCGGTTTCTAAAACGCAAGAGGGCGGCAATGTCGTTCTCGAAGTCACGGGCAACATAGATGAGGATTCCAATTTTCAACCGCCTGATGTGGGCGGAGCCGCTTCGGTGATCTTGGATCTTGATAAAGTCACGGCAATCAACTCGGTTGGCATTCGTGAGTGGATCAAATGGGTGAAGACTATGCCGGCCGCGGCCAAACTTAGCGTACGTCGTTGCCCCAAAATCATCGTCGACCAAATCAACATGGTCGCCGGATTTTTGCCCCCCGGGACGACGGTTGAAAGCTTTTACGTTCCGTACTACGCGGACGGATCGGGTGAAGAAAAAATGGTTTTGTTCAATAACGGAACTGAATTTAAGAATGGCGAGATCTTCGCTCCGGCTGAAGTTAAAGACGGCTCGGGTGAAGCGATGGAGATGGACGTCATCGAAGCCAAGTATTTTAAATTTTTAAAGAATGGTTGATTTCAGCGTTTTTGATTCCATTTTAGACTGCGCATTTGTCGTCGATGGCGAGGGCAAGATCATCTATTGCAATGATCCCGGCGCGACCTTTTGCCAAAGCTCGGTTCGCCGGATCAACGGCAAATTAAAACTTTCGGATCTTATTGCCGTGCAGACACCTAATGTTTTGCCGTTCAATGAGACCTCCGAAGGCCGCCTTGAACCGAGTCCCTATATGGAGACGGAATTCACCATTCTCAAAGACGGAAAAACCGGCAAAGCGCAAATGGCCGTCCGTCCGCTTGACGGCGGGCACTGGGTTTTTTTCATTCGCGACGTGAGCCTGGAAGAGGCTTTGCATTCGAAATACCGCTCCGAGCTTTCACAAAAGGAAGAATACGCCCGCAATCTCGAAAAGCTTGTCGAAGCGCGCACCGCCGAATTGAATTTGGTCAATCAGACTTTAAAGGCCATCTTGAATTCCCTTGGCCAAGGATTTTTCACGTTTAACGCCGACGGGGAATGCGGATCCGTATTCACTAAAGCTTGCGAAGAAATCTTGGAAGGCACGCCCAAAAACCGCAAGGCTTGGGAGGTCTTGGGCGTACAGCAAGGGGAGCTCGAACAATTCAAAAAATGGTCCGAGTCGGTGTTTAAAGAATTTCTACCCTTCGAGGATATGAAGGGCCTTGGGCCGGATATTTATCCGCACTCGCAGAACAAACGTGTCGTACTGGATTATTTTCCGATCCGCCGTGAAGCCGATAAGATTTCCGACGTTGTGGTTGTGGCAACTGACAAAACGGCCGAATTCGAAGCGCAAAAAGCATTGGAGAACGAGCGGCAGTTTGCCTCGATGGTCGTTAAGTACATGAAGAACAAAGAGCAGTTCCTGCAATTTCTGGCTTCCGTTCGCCAATCCTTCAAACCTTTGCGCGCGATGGCTTTGAAGCCGATGAACAGCGAGGAGTTGAATGAGAGCTTCCGCATCCTTCACACTCTCGAAGGTGAGGCGGGAACATTTTCACTGGCCGAGCTGAAACAGCTTTCGCGCGTATGTCAGCACATTCTTGAGCCCTTTAAAGGCAAGTCTCAGCTCGATGGCCCCTCGCTTGGCGAGTACGGCGAAGCTCTGGCTGGAATGGAAAATCATTTCGAGGCTTTTTTGAAAGCCAATAATGGAATTTTCAATGTGCCCGAAGGCGACGTCGCGCGCACGGTGGAAATCTCATTGCCGTCGCTCCATCAGTTTCTATCCGAGCTCGAAGAAGACCCTTCCAACCCGGGGTTATCGCTGAGATTCCAGGAGCAGTTTCTCAAGATCCCCATGGAAAGCTGCCTCAAATATTTTGACGGGTTGATCCAGGGCGTGGCCGAGCGCGTGGACAAAAGAGTGAAACCGTTGCTCATCGAAGACGGGGGCTTAAGAATTTATCCGGAGCCTTATCAAAAAATTTTTTCAGGCCTTGTGCATGCGTTTAGAAATGCGGTCGATCACGGGCTCGAAACGCCGGATGAGCGTGAATGGGGCGGCAAAGATCCCGCCGGTCAAATCAAGGTGCACGTCGAATTTCAAAACGGATTTTTTCATATGGATATTTCGGACGACGGCAAGGGTATCGATCCCGCGGTCATTCGCGAAAAGTTGAAAAGCAAATTCCCTTACAAGGATTTTACGTCGCAATCGGATGAGGAAATCATTCAATCGGTGTGCATGCCTGGATTTTCGTCGAGGGAGTCGGTGGGTGAGTTTTCTGGACGTGGGGTTGGACTTGATGCGCTTCGTGAAGAATTACTGCGGGCAGGTGGGTCTCTACACATACAATCGAAGGTGGGGGAAGGTACCGTTATTCATTTAGAATTCCCCGAGGTTTCACGGAAGACCGTTCCGGACAAATTGAGGAGCGCCTAAAATGTTTGCCAAAGAGACCCATGTTCTCGTTGTGGACGATTCGCTGAACATTCGCCGGATCGTCGTCGATTCATTGCAACGGTTGGGGTTTTCCAAGATCACCACGGCGGAAGACGCGGTCGAAGCTTTGGGCAAATTGAAATTTTTCGTTAAAACCCCGCATTCCATAGGCCTTGTACTCTCCGACTTGAACATGCCCGGCCCAAGCGGGCTCGATTTTCTTAAGCAGATCCGCAATGAAAAGGAATTCTTAACTCTCCCGTTTCTTCTCGTTACGACGGAATCGGAAAAGGGCGCCGTGATCGAAGCCGCCGGAGCCGGGGTCAGTGGCTACGTTGTTAAGCCTTTCAATCTTGAGACGCTCACCAAGAAAATCAAAGACGCTTGGAAGAAGCATAATCCGGATGCTCCGGGCTAACTAGACCAGGGTCGAGTCGTCTTTTTCTTATAAATAGCCGATATGTCTAGTGATGAGGAACGCAGTAAAAGTACTAATTGTGGATGATGACAAGTCGAGCAGCCAGCTGCTGGGCGAAGTCGTAAAACGTTTAGGATTCAAGCCGGTTATCACCAACAAGCCCGCGGACGCACTAAATGTAGTCCGTTTACAAACCGTTCAAGCGGCTCTGGTTGACGTCTTATTGCCGAAGATGAGCGGAATCGATCTGGTGCAAGAGTTCCGCAAGACGAAATTCGGCGATAATCCCGTGGTCTTCGTCAGCGGAGTTTTTAAAGACAAAACTTTCGCGGCCGACACCTTGAAAAAGACCGGCGCTGTGGAATTTCTTTTCAAACCTTTCGGCGCCGATGATTTGATCGCTTCGATACGTAAAGCCTTAAGCAATTTACTGAACGACGAGAAGTGGAGCGTACAATCCTTATTGACGCGCAAACTCAGTCATACGCGCGAGCGCGCCAAGGCGATCGAAAATCTGGAGCAGGTGAAGGGCTTCGACTTCCCTTACGTGCTTTCATTTATTTTGGAATCTCAGGTTTCCGGGCATTTGAATATCGTCAACGACTCCGGGGAAATCTTCGGCGTTTCATTGAATAAGGGCTTCATCGCCGAAGTGGACAGCGCCGAAAGCCAAGCGACGGCTGTGCTTGCGCTAATTTCCAACGGCTACCTGGCGCAAGAAGATTGGGACGCTTATCATGCGGCCGGCACAAAGCGTTTTCCTCTGGAGCGTCTGGTGCAAGAGGGCTATGTCAGCCCGCACGCGGTTTCAGTGGCGAAGCGCGAACAGATCATCTATGACTTCCGCGCCATATGTTCGTCGTCCACGCTTCAGCTGAACTTTGTCCCGCAAGAGGAACAGACTGACGCATTAAAGCACGCGGTGAGCATTCCGGAATTGTTCGGCGTCTTTGTCGAGTCGATTCGGGAATTCTTCCCGGCGGAATATCTTGAACAGTTTTATGAGTCCGTGATGGATGCGCCGGTGCAAACCGCTCAACCCATGGAAAATGCCGAAGCGATCTTCAACGCGCCGATTTTTGCCACCATCCCCAATGTCCGGGACGCGATCGAAAAAAAGGAAACCCTGCGCGGCCTGCTTGAGCGCTACCCCGAACAACGGGAATTGGTCTTTGACTGCGTTCATTTACTCGTTTTGAACGGCATGATTGCCTTTAACGATGTTCACCAGGCTAAAAATCTTAGCGACATGCTCGACCGCTACACAAAACTGTGGAGCGAGCTTAAAGACCGCACGCCTGACCGTGTATTTGAATATTTCGGCGCGAGCGGCACCGCGAGCAAAGAGGTTTTGACCGGTATTCTTGAAGAATTCACGAAATCCAATAACCCGGATCATATGCCTGAAGAGGCCAGTACCGAGCTGAAGGAACTGTGCCGCAAATGCTTCGAGATGGTGACCAATGCTCACGCGATCATGACCGACGATGTGAAGCGCGCGCAGTTGTTCGAATCACTCAAGGCGGAAACGGCCGAACGCTCCAAGAGGTCGAACAAGCTCGTTGCCGAAGGTTTGGATTTGCTGCGCAAAGGGCAATTTCAGGTCGCCTTGAAAAAGATCAAGGAAGCCGAAAGCGTGCAAGCGACGACTTTGCAGTTCTTAATCATGGTATGGGCGGAAGTTAAGGCCGGCGTTTGCACCAAAGCGCGTCTGCAGGAAGTCGTGATGAAACTGGATTCTCTTCCAGCCGATGACCGGAAATCGCCGTATTATTTTATGGCGCTTGGTTTAGTAAAAAAAGCCCTTGGCGATCCCGCGGCTCCGGGTTATTTCGAAAAAGTTCTGCAGTTGGATTCGCTCTTTGTCGAGGCCCGGCGCGAGTTGAATTCACTGTCGCATGCCCAGCCGAAAAAGGAAAAATTAGACATCTTCACCGGTGATATCACCGAGATCGTCTCCGCCCTCTTTAAGCGCAAGGCCGAGTGACCCTTCTTTGAGCTTGCGAATATTCTGCTGCAAAATACTTTCCAAAACATGAAGCTCATGCTGAGTCGGCAAGTTCTGCAAGAATAGCCGGCGCAATGTCAGATAAGCACTTGCACGCCGTGCTTGCACATCGAAGCCGATCGCCGAAATCCAATCTTTGATCAACTCATCCGGAAAATAAAGAGGCTGTACGGCCGCATCGTTGGGCCGGGTCAGTTGCTTCGGCATCGTCGCCGGCGGGATTTGATCGCGCAAGATATATAGGGCCAGAAGCACGGCTTGAGCCAAATTGAGGCTGGCGAATTCGCCGTACACGGGCAAGTGGCAAGCGTAATTCACGAAAGCCAGATCTTCGGCGGCAAGCCCGTCGGCTTCGGGGCCGAAAATAAGATAGAGGTGGGAAGGTGAGCCGGCGCAAGCTTCAATGATTTTTTCCTTAAACGGAAAAACTTTGCGCTTCCTGCCGCCGCGACGGGTGAAGCCGATGCGCAGCCCTTCGCCTTCGCTCTTATAGAATTCTTCCCACGACGCATACTGTGTGCGCTCGCTGAACTTCTGTTGCGCGCCCGCGGCCATTTGTTTGGCCTTCGAGTCCAGCTCGCAGCGCGGATCGATAAGAATCAAGCGATCGCCGCCCATATTGGCCAAGGCACGTGCGGCGGCCCCGATGTTACGGGAATATTCGCCGCGGACTAAAACCACATTCACGATCATGATTTTTGTGCCGCTATTTTTAGTCCGTCGAGCGCATTGGCGCTGGCAAGGCTCTTATTTAATTCCGTTCTTTCGGCTTCATCAAATCCATACAGGTGGCTGAGTTCGACCAGTTCCACGCCGATCAACCACGGCATGGATGAATCGGCGAGAAATTTATGGCGGATCTTTTGCCACTTAGAGAGCGGCGAGGTGGAACTGCTCTCACGCAATTCGCGCAGCTCGTGGAAAAGCGCGTGTTTGTCTTTCTCGCTTCCTGAAAAGGTACGCGGGGTGACTCTCCTTGCGACAAAATCTTCGGTCTGCCCGAAGCTTGGCCGGTCGGCGGGCCCGCCGAACACGGAAGTCACGTTTGAACCGACGGCCATGTCATATTCGCCCCATGAGGGGTCGAATAAAACTTTGCCACTTAGGGTGACGCGGCAGTCCTGCCAAGTCAGCAGAACAAGTTTGCCGTCTTGGTAAGTCCAATTTTTCAAAAGACCTTCGACCAAAACCCCGGATTCAAATTGCAAACGCGCGCGCTCGCCCCGGGTTAAAGCCAAATTGCGTAAATCGCTTTCGGAATAATTCGACAGCGGGCGAGTGTGAAGCTGCAGACGCCCGAGCGGCGACGAAAACCCTTGCGGGTGGCGTTGATGCCCATGGCCATCGATTTGCCGGTGAGCAACGGACAATTGCGAAGGTCCCTCGAACATCAAATAAAACGGCTCGGCCGCACGGTCGTCGGTGAGCATAAAATTTTTCAGCATGCCGGAAACTTGCAGGCCTGAATCCAGCTCCACGGTGTTCACGGTCTGGGCCTCGTGTGCACGCTCCAAGCCGAAGACGCCGCCACGCCGGAACGAAAGGCGGTCCGCGAATTCCTCGAGCACTTCACCAAGCTGAGCAAAGTCCTGAGCCACAAAAAGTTGGGGCTGCGGCTCGGTGATGTCGTAAGCGTAATTTACGCAATCGACGGAAAGCGGGATCTTCTTCACTTTTTCGCTTAAGCATTCGCGCGCCTCGCCGACCGATGACAAAAGCCCTGCTCCGAAAATTTTGGCAGATTGAATGTTGCCGATAAGGCCGTACTCGGCCGTCCACCAGTTCATTCGTGAAAGCAGCGCCGCCTCGGAAACGTATTTCAGCGATTTCGTGATCTCGGCCAGCCGGGCTTCCGCGCGATCTATTTCGGTTTTCGTGGAGCGTGAGTCTTCTTTGATGTCGCTCAGCACGCGAATGGCCTCGTACTGGTCCATGTCTTCTTTGCTGATGATTGAGCGGCGTGCGACATCGCCGTACTGCAAAAGATATTGCGCGTATTCGGGATCGGCCAAAATGGGAGCGTGTCCCGCCGCTTCGTGCACGATATCGGGAGCCGGAGTATAAAGTAAGTGATCCATCGTGCGCATATCGCATGCGATCGGCAGAACGCCGATGGACTGGAATTCCATAAAAGCCGCGGGCGGAATGAATCCGCTGACCGGCACCGCGCCCCAGCCGAATTTCTCAAGACTCGAATCGACATCTTCGATGTGCGGAATACGCTCGATCGTGATGCCGGTTTGCTGCAGGCCCGAGAGGTAACTGGCGTGTGCATGGTCTTTTAAAAAGTTCTTAAGCTGGCGCATGATGAAGCGCCAAACCGCTTGGTCTTCGGCGGTATAGCGCCGGTAATTTTGCTCGACGATATAGCGGCGCAGATGTTCGGGAATCCGACTATGAGTGGACTCCGTCATAAATACGGATCTTTCTTAAGCAAATAATTGCCGACATAATCGGCGACGCCCTTTTCAAGCGGCCATTCCGCTTGCGACAATTTTTGTCCAAACAGGCGGTCCATTTTGGCTTCGGTAAAATACTGATATTGATGCCGGATATTTTCGGGCACGTCGATCCACTCGATTTGCACGGGCTTACCCAAGCCTCGGAAAACGCTTTTTGCTAAATCAAGCCATGTGCGCGCTTGGCCATAACCCATGTTGTAGATGCCCGAGGCAATTGCGGTGTTTTGGTGCATCTCCCACATCCAGCGGGTGATGTCTTTGACGTAAACGAAATCGCGCAACTGTTCGCCGTCTTTGTATTTAGGATTATGAGAACGGAACAGGCGCAATTTTCCATTTTCACCGATTTGCTGGAAGGCCTTAAACGCCACGCTGCTCATATTATTTTTATGATATTCATTGGGCCCGTAAACATTGAAGAAACGCAAGCCATACCAATGTGGTGGGGTTTCAGTTTGTTTTAAGGCCCAAATGTCGAAATTCAATTTCGACCAGCCGTAAGGGTTCAATGGTTTAAACTAGGCGGGGTCCGAGGCATCGTCAAATCCGAGCTTGCCGTCGCCATAGGTCGCACCGCTGCTGGCGTAAATAAATGGCTTCTTTTTGCGCGTACAAAATTCCCACAATTTTTGTGTGTATTCGACGTTATTTTTTTGCAGATAATCTTCGTTCATCTCGGTGGTGTCGGAGCACGCACCCATGTGAATGATACCGTCTACTGTGTAGGCTTGGGTGGGATCTGCGAGGTAATCGAACAACTGATCCGCAGGCACAAATTCATTGTATTTTGCTTTTGCCAAAAGTGCGGGCCGCTTCTCCGGCGCCACATGATCGGAAAGCAGCAGGTCGGTAAACCCGCGCTTGTTGAACTCCCACACCATGGCGCTGCCAATAAATCCGGTGGCTCCGGTAACAATCCACATGGGCTACAAAATAGGGGATTTGGCGGCTTAACTCAAATGCTAAATGTCTTCGCGGAAGCCATGAACAACGGACAAAAAGCTGCTGACGATGGGATGGGATTTAATAAGTGTTATCGCTTCTTCACGAAAGTCGGGATTCAGCGTTTGATTGGTGATTAACTCTTCGATGGCCGCCTGGATTTCGACGTCAGACAGGCCGCGGCGGCGGTAGCGAAGAACGTCGTCCACGATGTGGATGAGCGCGTTACCGGTGATGCGAGCCTCGTGATTGATCTGGCGGCTGCGCTCTTTAACGCTTTTCATCGTCTTATCCCAAGTGGCGGGCGTGCTCACCCGGCGCATGAGACGCAAATAGCAGATCTGCCACTTCACGATATTCTGGCGCAGGCGGCGGCTGAGTTTGCGGTCGCGGGATCCGGCGCGGCTCGACAAGATCCACGAGAAAAATTCGCCCGCGTCGACAAGCGGGACCATTTCGCGCGGCAGCCCCTCGATGTATTCCGC
>CAZVOP010000017.1:0-52080 GCA_964628445.1 uncultured Pseudobdellovibrionaceae bacterium
TTTCCTGAACCATTTCATATTCATCAGCTCGCGTGAGCCGAAAATTCCCGACGGCCGCAGGATCATCAACAAAATCAAAGCCAGCGAGTAAATCACCATGCGCAGGTCCACGCCGGTGAACTGTTGCAGGGGGCGCAAAGCTTCCGGCAAAATCGAAACCAAGATCGCCCCGATAACTGAACCGCTCATGGAGCCCATGCCGCCCAACACCACCATGATCACCACGTCCACGCTTTTCACAAAAGTAAAACTGGCGGGATTCAGCGAATTGGTGGTCTGCGCGAACAGTGCCCCGGCCGCGCCCGCAAAGAACGAGGAAATCACGAACGCCTTCACTTTGATCGAAGTCGTATTGATGCCCATACATTCGGCGGCGACTTCGTCTTCACGCACGCTCAAAAATGCCCGTCCATAGGAACTTTGCACCAGACGCCAAATCAATAAAACCGTGGCGCCCGCCCATAAGAAAGCATGCACGCAGGCTGCAAAATCCGTCCCTCCGGGAATCCCATAAAGCCCGCGCGCGCCACCCAGAAAGTCCAAATTCAAAACGACAACACGGATAATTTCACCGAAGCCCAATGTCACAATCGCCAAATAATCGCCGCGCAACCGCAACGAAGGTATGCCGACCACAAAGCCGGCAACCGCCGCCCCAAGTCCGCCCGCCACGACATATATGGGAAAATTTAAAATCGCAAAGGGACCGGCAAACGGTTGAAAATTTAAACTCAGCAATGCGCCGGCATAGGCACCGACGGCCATAAAGCCGGCATGACCAAGCGAGAATTGCCCGCAAAATCCATTCACCAAATTCAAACTTGTGGCCAACATGATATTGATCGCGATGTAGAACAAAATCTGCTGCATGTAGGCGTTCAGCGCGAATGACGATAGCGCGCTCACCGCGAAAGCGACGATCACCACCAACACCCATCCCAGACTCATCCGCATGATCATACTTTTTCCACGCTGACTTGCCCCAAAAGGCCCGAGGGTTTCAAAAGTAAAATGGAAATCAACAAACCAAAGGCCAAAGCGTCACGGTAAGTCGAGGATAAATATCCCACCACCAATTCTTCACTCAGGCCCATGATCAAGCCGCCAAGCAAAGCTCCGCGAAAGTTCCCGATTCCGCCAACCACAGCAGCCACGAAGGCCTTTAAACCCCACAGCATGCCCATCAACGGATCGATCTTAGGATACTTCAACCCCACCAGCACGGCCGCGATGCCGGCCAAAGAACTGCCGACCACAAAGGTCACCATGATGATCGAGTTCACGTTAATACCCATCAACGTCGCCGAGCGAAAAGAAAAACTCACCGCACGAATGGCGATCCCCGTCTTCGTGTGAAGGACAAAAAAGTGCAGCGCGGTCATCGCCGCTAAAGCCACGGCCAAAATGGTGATATCAAAAAGTTGGACTTGAATTTGCCCGTACTGAAAAATCAAACGATCCTGCAGGACCTCGGGGAAAAATTTAGGATCGGCGCCGAACACCACTTGCCCGGTAAATTGCAAAAATAGACTGACTCCGATCGCGGTAATCAAAGTGTTTAGCTTTGGGGAGTTTCGCAGCGGGCGGTAAGCGAAACGCTCGATGGCAACGCCAAGAATAGAGCAAGCAACGACCGAAAACAAAAGGGTCAGAAAAAAAGAACTCCAGCCGGGAACCAAATTCAGACCAAATTTCGAAGCGCCGTAGTAAGCGGCAAAAGCCCCCACCATATAAACTTCGGAGTGCGCGAAATTGATCAGCTGAAGAACGCCGTACACCATCGTGTAGCCGAGCGCGATCAGCGCGTAAATCGCGCCGAGGTTCAGACCATTAAGTATGTGCTGAACAAATTCTTCCACAGTCGCTCTTTAAGGTTTCAGCAGAGTAATGAACTTGAGCTTTTTGCCCTCGACCTTGACGATGAACGCGTCCTTGTCGGCATTTCGTTCGGCATTCATCGTGATCTTGCCGGTCGCGCCATCGAAGGCTTTCGTATTCGCCAATTCATCGCGGATCGAGGTGGGCGTGAGATCTTTCGCGCGCTCCATCGCCGCGATCAACATCATCGCCGCGTCGTAACCGGCGGCCGCCAATCCGTCCGGCGTTTCGTTGTATTTTTCTTTATATTTTTTTATGAACTCTTGGGTCGAGGGAATGGGGCTTTCGGAAGCGTAGTGGTTCGAGAAGTAGGCGCCGTTGATCGCCGCTTGCCCGATCTCGAACAACTTGGGGCTATCCCAACCATCGCCGCCCAACAACACGGCCTTGATGCCGAGCTGGCGCGCTTGGCGCGCGATTAAGCCGACTTCGGTATAATAAGCGGGAATGAAAATCGCCTCAGGGTTCGTGCTGCGAATTTGCGTGAGCTGGCCTTTGAAGTCCGAATCTCCGGTCTGAAAGTTCTGCTCGGCCGTGATTTCGCCGCCCAATTCCTTAAACTTTTGCGAGAAAAACTCCGCCAAGCCCAAGCTGTAATCGGATTTCAAATCCTTGAGGATCGCCACTTTTTTCAGCTTCAGGTTTTCGCGCGCGAATCTGGCCATCACCGGCCCTTGAAACGGATCAATGAAGCAAGCGCGAAAAATATAATTGCCGACTTGAGTGACTTTCGGATTGGTCGAACTGGGGCTGATCATCGGAATTTTGTACTGCTGAGCTATCGGTGCCGCGAACAACGAACGGGTACTGGCGACTTCGCCCACTAACGCGATCACCTTGTCTTGCGTGATCAACTTTTTAACCACGGCGGCCGCTTCTTCGGGCTTACCCTGGTTGTCCTCGGTGATCAGAACAATGTGTTTGCCGTGAATTCCACCCGCTGCATTTTGCGCGTCAAAGGCAAGGCGAACGCCTTTGTCGGTGGATTGCCCGAAGGTCGCCTCACCGCCAGTCAGCGAACCAAACTGGCCGATTCGGATTTCATCAGGCGACGTCGGATATTCGGCTGATTTGTTTTTCGTGCATCCATTGATCGCGAAAACGATCGAACTCATAACCAGCAAGTGGCTAAAGCGACGCATTAAATCCTCCTGTTATTCATTGAAGCGACCAGCAACCATATCATTGATAACTTTAGGATAAAGTAAAACTTCGAGTGCTTTCACGCGTATAGCCAAAGAGGCCGCGGTGTCGCCGGGATGCACCACCACCCGTTCTTGAGCAAGGATCTGGCCGCGGTCATAAACCTCATCGATCAAGTGGATGGTCACCCCGGATTCAGCCCGACCGGCGGCAACGACCGCCTGATGAACCCGGTCGCCGTACATGCCTTCGCCCCCAAACTCGGGAAGAAGCGCAGGGTGGCTATTGACCACGCGACGTTTAAAATTTTTAAGGACTTCGGGACCGATCAAGGCCAGATAGCCGGCTAAGATCACGTAATCGGCCTTCCACTCTTTAAAGCGCGACACCATGGCTTGGTCCCACTCCGTGCGCGATGCGAAATCTTTGGGGCGAAGAACCACCCCTGGAACGCCAAGTTTTTCCGCGCGCTTTAGTGCACCGCAATCACGACGGTTGACGACCAAACCTGCCACGTCGGCTTGCATCCGGCCTTCGCGGCCGGCCCGCACGATGGCTTCGAAATTCGTACCGTCACCCGAGGCGCACACAACCAATTGAGCTTTCATGCGCGAAGGCTAGACGAGACTGAAAATTTTGTCCATCCGCTTCCGATGCGGGGGTGGCATGACAATTTAAAACACTACCGGAACGACGAAATTTGGCACCTTAAATGCAATATCTTCAAGCACCTAGGAGACTCCCGAATGCGTATTGGTCTATGGACGGCCTGCTTCGCGACCAGCATCATCACTTCTTCAGCCGCTTTCGCCGCCGAAGCACTCAGTGAAGCACAAATTTGGAAAAAAACAGCCCTGACTTTTGAGCTCACCATCCGCTTTATCAACAATGAAAAATGCAAATCCAGCGAACTTTATTTGAGATCCTGCAAAGCGGCCCTCGCCGCCGCGGCGGAAATGGCCGGAAGCCCCGAGTCCGCCGAAAGCGAAGATTTTGAAGGCACTCTTCGCGCCCTTGAAGCCAAGCTTCCCACCGATATCCCGCCGCAGATGATGCGCGCCCGCGCCATTAACGCCCACCTTGCGGTGTTCGACCCTTATGCCGCCATCAAGCCCACCGAGGAATTCCGCTCGACCGCCACAAGCGGCGCCAAGAACTACGTCGGTATCGGAATGGCGATCGAGCCCACCGCACAAGGAATCGTTATTCGCGAAACTTATCCCACCTCACCCGCAAGCAAAGCGGGGCTACGCGACGGCGATCTTATTACGGCTATCGCCAGCGACGGACGTAACTTCGAAAATGCTCTCGGCTTTTCCGCAGACGCCCTGGCCGACAAAGTTATCGGCGAAAACGGTGAACCACTCGCCATCCGCGTGATGCGCGACGGCCGTGAAATCGAATATGCGAAGATCAAACGCTCCAGCGTGAGAGTCACCTATGTGACTTCGGAAGTGCTGGATGGGCCCGAGCGCGCCGGCTATGTCCGCATCCGCTCGTTTGAAAGCTTAAAAGTTTGCAGGGAGGTTTCGGCACAGGTGAAAGCGCTGCAGGCGAAGAAGATTAAACGCTTGATTCTTGATTTGCGCGGCAACCGCGGCGGCGACAAAACGATGAGCATCTGCGTGGCCGAACTGTTCTTAGGCCCGAAAAAAGTGAGCGGCACAAAGCTGATCGAAAACTCCGTGCCCAGCATCGCCGACGTCATGCATATCGAAAAAGAAGAATTTGAAACTCAGATCGAGTGGGAAGGCGGCTTCGTCGCCAAGCCCACGTTCACCATGCCGCTGGTTGTATTGGTCGACTCGATGTCCGCCAGCGCTTCGGAAATTTTGGCCGGGGCACTTCAGGATCACAACCGCGCATGGATCGTCGGCGAACGCACCTACGGCACAGGCACCGCGCAGACGATCGAAACCGTCCATCGCGTGCCGAGCCTCTCTCTTAAATGGACCAGCGAAAGATTCTTTACGCCAAGCGGCCGCAGCAACCAAGGCGTCGGCATCTCGCCCAACTTCGCGGTCTCCCGCCAGCGCGGTGTTGACTTGGAGCAAACTCCCCGTCAGCGCGAAAACGATTTCCTTCCCAATCGCATGCCGGCCAAAGAGAGCCGCGTATGGATCGAAACCCGCCCCGAAGAAGTCCATGACGTTTTGGCGTGCGTAAACAACAATGTGCGCACTGATGTTGAAGATTTTCAGAAGGCTTACGGCCTCGCCGTCTTGAATTGCGGAACATGACCTCCGGGCATACCGCTTGCTCATAAGGACCCCGGAGGACCACTTTATGCGTCTATTCATTATAATGGGACTTGGACTGACCTTGACCGTCACCTCGGCTTGCCAAAGGGACGCGAAACGTCGCATGAGCTTAAAGCGGCCCGACCAAGCGGCTGCCGGTCTCTCCGAACGCAGCAAAGCGATCAACCAGGAAGTCGGTACGGACAATTGCTTGCGCGTCGACAAATTAATCCATGCTTTGACCTCGGTGCCCAGCGAAACTGTTTTGATTTACACTTCGAATTTGACAATGCTGGAGCAAGGCGACGATGAACCTTTATTGGAGGTCTTGCCCGCAGGCGAACTGTTGAAGAGCAGCCGTAAGAGCGGCTTATTCGGCCTTACGTACACCGACGACAAATGTGCAACGGTCGCATTGACCAACGCCGGCTCCAAGCCGCTGATCTATAAGGTAATGAAGACGACCGGTAAAGACGTGCTGGCTTTGCAGAGCGCGGATTCCCTCGAGAAAATCGTTTACCAATTCGACCGCCGCGACACCTTAAAAATCACGGTCTCGCGCAGTGGCGGAGCCGCATGTGGAAAAGGCGCGCGTGAACTGCGCAACACCTACGTCCTCACCTACGCCGAGGGCATGAGCAGCATCGAGGTCTCGCGCTCGATGCTGGCGCTGCTTGACCGTGCCGCCGCCTTGCCGAGCGACATCCGCCGTGCGATGATGAACAACACGAATGCGCGTGTGCATACTAAAGTTCAGGTCAGTTATCCGGCCTACCTCATGATGCAAAAGGCCTTGAACGAAAGCGGATTTAAGCGTCCCCTCTGTCCGACCGATGGCTAATCTCGCGAATTTTATTTTTATGACCGTCTTCTTTTGGGGACGGTCGCTGCGTTTCACCAATCTAAAATGGCATATCCGCCTGATGTTGACCGCGATGACTTGCGATTTTCTGCTGGTCATCACATTGGTGGTTTTCCGCGATGCCGTGAGCAAGCTTTCTCCGCAAATGCATTGGACTTTGTTTGTGCATGTGCCGATCGCGGTGACCACCTTGATTCTTTATGCGATCGCGGCTTACTACGGCTACCGGCTGTGGAGCGGAGTTGAGTCCGCGCGCTCACGCCTGCGCCTGACGGACAAGTTCCTCGTGCCCCTGCGGGTACTGACTTTTTTGACGGCTTTAATGGTGCAGTTCCTGCGCGCCTAAACGGGCGGCGTGTACTTCGCGACTTTTTGCGCGATCGTGCCGAAAATATTGCGGCCTTCGCGATCGAACATTTCAATTTTAATGGTGTCGCCGGTTTTCATGAATGGAGTTTTTATGACTCCTTCGTGAATTTTCTCAAGCATACGCTTTTCCGCGAGACAGCTGGAGCCGCGCGCGGTGTCTTCGTTGCTGACCGTGCCGCTGCCGATGATCGTTCCCGCCATTAGCGAGCGCGTGCGGGCCGCGTGCGCGATCAACTGGCCAAAGTGAAAATGCATTTTTCCGGCGTCGGCATTGC
The DNA here is from genome assembly GCA_964628445.1 of uncultured Pseudobdellovibrionaceae bacterium. GTDB lineage: Bacteria > Bdellovibrionota > Bdellovibrionia > Bdellovibrionales > UBA1609 > JALHOQ01. Next base: position 6,768 of record CAZVOP010000017.1, read on the forward strand.
CGAAAAATTCGCCGTTGTATTCCACTTTGAGCGGAAGATGGACGCGCCCGTCGATAAAGGCGCCGCCAAGTTCATCCTCGCTCACCGCAAAAGGCGCAAATGCCGTTGACGGTTTGCTTTGAAAAAAACCGAAGCCTTGCGCCAATTCTTCGGGAATCAATCCTCTTAAGGACACGTCATTGATGATCACGAAAAGGCGAATGTACTTAAGGGCTTTCTCCGCGCTGATTCCCATCGGGACATCGCCGGTAATGACTCCCACTTCGCCCTCAAAGTCCGTCCCATGGGCAAAATCAATTTGCGGAATATCTTCGTTCGGCCGCAGAAAGGAGTCGCTTCCGCCTTGGTACATAAGCGGTGTCTTTTCCAGCGTTTCAGGCAAGGGGGCGCCCCGTGCCTGGCGCACCAGCTTCACGTGATGAATGAATGCGCTACCATCGGCCCACTGAAAGGCGCGCGGCAACGGCGAATGAAGGTCTTCAGGCTTAAGTACAAAAGAATCCTTGGCCTCGTTTTGATTGAGCTCCTGAGAAAGCTTTTCGAGCTGGGGCCTGGTCTCGTCCCAATTCTCAATGGCTTCGCGCAGGGAGGCGGCAATGCCTGTCGCGCGCACCGCTCTTTGATTGTCTTTGGAAACAACGATAAGTTCACCATCGCGACTGTTTTTTGCCTGAAGCGTGCCCAATTTCATGCCCCCATTTACCGATTAGGGGTGTATCTTTGGCAAGCCGCGGCGCGGGAGGTTGAGATGATGAAATTGTATTCCTACTACCGAAGTAGCGCTTCTTACCGGGTGCGCATCGCTTTGCACTTTAAGGGAATTCCTTTTGAATATGTGCCCGTGCATCTGACCCGCGAAGGGGGCCAACAAAACAAAGCGGACTACCGCAAAATCAACCCCATGGGACATGTTCCCACCTTGGATCATGACGGGTTTTTAGTCGCCGAATCTTTGGCCATTATCGATTACCTGGATCACTGTTCACCCGAGCGCCGGCTGTTTCCTTTAGAGCCCCGCGAGCGCGCCAAAGTTTTGCAACTTTGCGAGACAATCAACAGCGGCATTCAACCGTTGCAAAATGTGAAAGTGACGAACTATCTGGAGCGGGAAATCGGCCAATCAAAAGAAGAAGTCGGCACGTGGGTGAATCATTGGATCACCGACGGATTGACCAATTTGGAAAAGATGCTGGAGAAAACGGCCGGATCCTACAGCTTCGGTGGAACCGTGACGGCCATGGATTGCTTTTTGATTCCGCAGTGTTTCGCCGCCCGCCGCTTCAAAGTGGCGATTGAGAACTTCCCGTTGATCGCCGCGGTCGAGGCCAATTGCCTAAAGCTGCCCGCGTTTCAAAAGGCCCATCCGGAAAAGCAGCCGGATTTTGCGCCGTAGAGGGCGGTTTCACCTTCGGCGTCGATGTTTATTTTTATAAGAAAATTAAATACTTGATGCGGCGTTTCGATCCCAGCATAGAGTCGGCGCGTCACCGCCTAAAGCAAAATGCTTCAGCCAAAATAAGAAGCATGCACTTGCCGAAGCGCGATCGATAAGGTCGCGGTGCCCACCGCCAAGTGCGACACCGCAATGAGTGGCGGCGTCAGCAGCAAAACATTCGCGATGCCGATACAGATCTGAACGAAAACAAAAATCAACATGAGCCCAGAAAGTTTTCGCAAGCGCGGCGATAAGGATTTCCTCATTGCGAAAAAGTTAAAGAGGATCAAAAGAAAGACCGCATAAGCGCCGAAGCGATGAATCACATGCAGGCCGATGATGCCGCTTAAAGTAGGGATCCACTCGCCTTGGCATTTCGGAAAGTCGATACACACCAGCGATGCGAAGTGAGAGGCCACCAATCCGCCAAGAATGATCTGCGCGTAAACCGCCGCCATCAAAAAAATCGACCAGCGCTTTATGCATTTGGGCGCGCTCGAAGCCACGCCTCGCTTCAGAGTTAAATAAATCCACAATAACAATAGGAAAAAACCAATCCCCATCGTCAAATGCGCGGCCACCACCTTGGATTGCAACTGCCACAACACCGTCAGCCCACCGAATACAACTTGCGTCAGTAACAGTAAAACCGCGGCGATGCCGGTGCGCTTAACCGCCAATGAGACCTTGCTGCGAAACAAAACGACGATCAGTACGCCGGTGGTGATCGAAACTAATCCGGCCATCACCCGATGAATGAATTCGAAGTACACTTGTGGATGATAATCGGGAATCACGTCGCCAAAGCAAAGCGGCCAATCCGGGCAAGCCAGGCCCGCGTTCATAATCCGCACCGATCCGCCAAGGCAGATCAAAAGAAATACTTCAATCACCAGTCCGTTTAAAACTGGCATAAACCAAGCTGGAAGATCGCGTGAGTTTTTCATAGCGACAGGTACAACCACTTGTCCATGACCGGCACGGCCAAATAAATCAGCAAGCTCATGTTGGTCCACAGGAAGAACGGCAACCAGGCCTTCGAGTCGGGGTGTCGATGATACTTAAAGAACTCCCAAACCAACTTGATGGAAATCGGGAACACCAAAAGCATATAAAGCACATGGGTATTTAAAAACCATGGCGCCATCAACGCCACACCGACATAAGTGAACAAATAAAGACCGATATGATACTGCGTGCGATCAACGCCCACTTTAACCGGCAAAACCGGGAAGCCGCCATCGCGGTAGTCGTCGCGAAAACGCACGGCCAGCGCCCAAAAATGCGGCATTTGCCACAGGAATAAAACTAAAAATAGGTAAACGCATTCAGGACGCCAGATTTCGTGGGTGTTCACCGAAAAGCCGATCACAACCGGCATTGCGCCGGGGATCGCGCCGGGAACCGCCCCGAAGGCCCAATTCTTTTTCCAAATCAGAGTGTAAATGCCGTTATAAAGAACAAGCGTCAGCAAGGCGAGACCCGCGGGCCACGGACCCAGGATCGCCAAAACCAAAAGCCCGAAGAGCGACATCAAAATGCCGATCAAGTAGCCCTGCCAAGGTGAAAATAGCCCGGAGGGAATAGGCCGCTTCTTTGTTCGCGCCATGCGCGAATCAATCTTCCATTCTTGTGCCTGATTAAGCGCGAAGCCCCCGCCCGCGACCAAATACAAACCGATGACCAGCAAAATCGGCGTCGACGGTTCGAACTCATGCCCAAGCTGAAAGCTGACCGCATAACCGGCCAACGCACTGACCACCGAGAAAAGAATAATCCCGGTCTTGGTCAGCTTGAGATAAGCGCGAAGAATCGTCATTTAGTTTACGAGGCCCATTTCCCGAACGCGGGTATAAATGTCCATCCAGCTAAAGAAGTAAAATACGGTCAGGAAGAACATTCCCGTGCCGAATGTCACCAAGTAGAGCCGGTCGTCGTATTTCAAATGCATAAAGATGGCGAGAACGAATCCCGCCTTCACCGAAGCGATCGCCATCGCAATCACCGTATTCATCGCGCCGAAATCAACCCTCGATGCTGCCACCGTCACGATCGTGAGAAAAATCAAAATCGTAATCACTTGGAAGTAAACCTTCAAAGGGATGATGTGATGTTTGCCATCGGAAGCCATACGAACTCCTTAACCAATGAGGTAAAGCAAAGGGAACAAATAAATCCAAATCAAATCGATCAAATGCCAGAACAAGCCCACGCACTCCAGCGGAGTGTAATAAGCGGAGCTGAATTCATTGCGGTGAGTGCGGACAATCAGCCATACGATCAAGCCCATACCCATCAACACGTGAATCCCGTGCAAACCCGTCATGCAGAAGTAGAATGAGAAGTACTGGCCCAAGTTCGGGAATTGCGCAAGCAACTGAGTCGCCCGTTCCACTTCCTCGCCATGGCCGTGAGGATGAAACATCAATCCCGGCAACAATCCTAAATGGATCTTGTGCGTGTACTCGAGGTACTTCACGAACATGAAAACGCAGGCGCAACCCAACGTCATATAAAGGTTGAGCAGCGTCATCTTCTTGTTGTTGGTTTGAGCAAAGTAAATGCTCAACGCCATGGTCAAGGAGCTGATCAGCAGAACGATCGTGTTCAGCGTCCCCAAGCGCCAATCGAGGAAAGAACTTCCCGCATGAAACATCGCCGAATACTTTTCGTGGTACAGGATGTAACCGACGAACAAGCCTCCGAACATCAGGATTTCTGTAACCAGGAAAGTCCAGGTCCCGAATTTCGCTGTTGCGTACTGGTGTTCGGCGCTCTCGAAGTGATGCGCGTGATGGTGAACTGGAGCCCCTTCGGATGCGTGCGTATTAGCGGTACTCATATGGTCCTGCCGTGACAACGGGTTGAACAAGGAAGTTTTCATGCGGCGGCGGAGAAGACGTCTGCCACTCTAAAGTTGTTGAATTCCACGGGTTAGGCCCCGCTTTTTCGCCCTTGCGAAGCGTATAAATGATCAGGCCAAGCGAGAACAAGAACCCGCAGCCGATCGTCCAGGCACCGATCGAAGAAATGCGATTCAGGGATTGGTACTCCGGCAAATAATCGTAGTAGCGGCGGGGCATGCCCATCGCGCCCAAAATAAACTGCGGGAAGAACGTCACGTTGAAGCCGGTGAAGAGCAGAATAAAAGAGATCCGCGCCCAAGCGTCATTGACCTTAACTCCGAACATCTTGGGGAACCAGTGATACATTCCGCCCATGATCGCCATCAGCGTTCCGCCCACCATCACATAGTGAAAGTGCGCGACCACGAAGTAAGTGTCGTGGAAATGCACGTCCACGCCGACCACGGCAAGAATGATTCCCGTGACGCCGCCGATGGTGAAAAGAAACAAAAAGCCCAGAGCGAACAACAGCGGCGTATCGAAGCGAACCGAGCCTCTATATAATGTCGCCACCCAGTTGAACGTTTTGATCGCGGTCGGAACGCCCACGAGCATGGTGATAAACGAAAAGATCACGCCCGCGAACTCACTTTGTCCGCTGACAAACATATGGTGTCCCCATACGAAGAAGCTCACGGCCGCGATACCGACACTGGAGAGCGCGATCGCACGATAGCCGAAAATCGTCTTATGCGAATACGTCGTGATCAACTCACTGATAACGCCCATGGCTGGCAGAACCATGATGTAAACCGCAGGGTGAGAATAAAACCAAAAGAAGTGTTGGAACAAGACCGGATCCCCGCCAAGCCGAGGATCGAAGATACCGACTTGAAGCACTTTCTCCATAGTCAGCAGCAGCAGAGTGATCGCCAAAACCGGTGTCGCCAAAACCTGTAAGATCGCCGTTGCATAAAGCGACCACACGAACAGCGGCAAGCGCCAAAAGCTCATGCCGGGCGCGCGCAGCTTGTGCACGGTGACGATAAAATTCAGACCGGTCAAAATCGAGGAGAACCCGCCGACAAAAGCGCCAAACACCAGCCAGACCGTTCCGTTTTGCGTGGTGATCGAATAAGGCGTGTAGAAGGTCCAACCCGAATCCGCGCCTGAGAAAAACAAAGCGCACATCGCGATCGTGGCGCCGGCCATCAAGCAATACCAACTCAACAAATTCACTCGCGGAAACGCCACGTCTTTGGCGCCGATCATCAGCGGCAACATGAAGTTTCCGAGGAAGGCCGGGATACCCGGGATGATCACCATGAATGCCATGATCGCCCCATGGAACGTCATGGCTTGGTTATATGTATGCGCGTCCATGATGTCTTTGCCGGAGGAGAAAAGCTCCCAGCGCAGCAGCATCGCGAACATCCCACCGATGAAGAAGAAGGTTAATACCGAAATCATATAAAGGATGCCGATGCGCTTATGATCCTGTGTCGTGAGCCAAGACCAGAGGCCGCTCTTTTCGTTCAGGTAGTTGCGTTCGGGATTATGAGTCGTGCTTGCCATTGGATCCTCTTCTTCACTTCACAGTTTTCAAGTAATCGATAATGCCCATGAGCTCTTCCTCGGACAGCTGCCCCTGGAATGTGGGCATAATTCCCTTCGGAAACCCCGCTACGATTTTGGCGTTGGGATTCACCACCGATTCACGAATATAGTTTTCATCGACGGTGATGGTTTCGCCGCCCTCAATTTTTTCTTGGCGACCGAATACGCCTTTGAAGCCCGGCCCGACGTTTTTGCTTTCGGTGAGCGTGTGGCAAGCCACACAACGGCTGCCGTAAATCTTTTGTCCAATTTCAACGGAACTCAGACCTTTGTAAGGCTCCGACGCCAACCATGCTTCATACTTCTCGCGCGAAACGACGTGCACCTTGCCCATCATTCCTGAGTGACGGTCGCCGCAATATTCCGCGCAGAAAATTTGATATATGCCCTCGCGATTGGCATTAAACCAAAGAGCGGTGTAGCGCCCCGGAACCACGTCCTGTTTGTTGCGGAACGCGGGCACATAAAAGCTGTGTATGACATCGCTGGAGGTCATGATCAGTTTCACGTCCTGATTCACCGGAACGTAAAACTCCGAAGCTACACGGCGGCCGCTTTTATAAACGAAGGTCCAATCCCATTTTTGCGCCTGTACCGCGATCTCAAGGCCCCCCACAGGCATCTTGCGCAACGTATGGAAAACCTTCCATCCCCACACAAAAGACAACATGAAAATCACGAAGGGAATAAAGCTCCAGGTGAACTCCAGCGCGGTGTTGTGATCGAGATAAGGGGTTTTTTCGCCCTCGCTTTTGCGCCGGTATTTTATTGCGAAAGCAATCATCCCGCCGATCACGAGTACGCAGGCAATAAAGCTCGCGATGAGTATGAATTTATAAAGTGTATCGACTTGTCCGGCGACTTCAGTCCCCTGCGGGGGCATGAACACCTTTAGTCCATTAGCGGCGGTACTCATTGAAAAGATTCCTCCAAAAAACGTTAGGTCTTAGATTGTTCCCGCCACCAAATCGGCAGCAATAGAACCACGAGCAGAAGAACCATAACAATAGCTCCTATGCGCATGAGGTTCCAAGAGTACAATGTGTATTTATTCTTCACCGGATCAAACTGAAAACAGAACATGAGCGCTTGTTCGATCATCGTGCCGATTTTTCCATTTGAAGCTTCCAGTAAACTCATTTTCATCGTGGTGACATCCGGCTGAATGCCATGCAAATAGCGGGAAATTTTTCCGGCGGGAGTAAGAATGTAAGAGACCGAAACGTGCGCGAATTCTTTTTTATCCGCAAGCCACACGAAACGAAATCCGAGTTGCGCCGCGAGCTTGTCGACATTGGCCTTGTCGCCCACCAAAAAATGCCAGCCGGCTTCCGATCCCGGGCGGCCGTAGACTTTTAAGTAGCTATCTTTCTTTTTGGCCGCAAGATCGAACGTTTCGCGCGCGTCCATGCTGACCGCGACGATTTCGTACTGGGAGCCTGCGGTCCACTTAAGTTGCTTCAAGGTGTCGGTGACGCCGTTCAAGTGATAGCTGCATAGGCCGGGACAGTTATAATAAACCATCGCCATCAGCACCGGCTTGTGACCGGTGAAGAAACGGCTTAGAGGTCCCTTTTCGCCTTTGTCGTCGGTGAATTGCAAGTTGTTGATGTCGAGGGTGTCACCCAAATGCTCCGTGACCCCGACGTTTTCAATTTCTTTGGGTAAACTGTGGCCAGTGACCGTGACTTTGGTGTCGTAGGCCCAAACATTTGCAGTAAAGAGGGCCGCGGCAAGCGTCAGCCCGGTCAGTCTCATTTTCATCTCACCTATTTCGCCGTCTTCGCGAAAGCTTCTAACTTAGCTGGATCGTCTTTGATTTTATTGTGTGTAATCGAACGCACGAATTGAACCAGAGCCCAACGGTCGCCGAGGGGCAAGTGCCCAAAGGAGGCCATGCTCGATCCCGGAATTCCATCATGGATGGTCTTAAACAAGTCGATCGAATCGCCGCCGACTTTCCATTTGCCTTCAATAAAGTTGCGCGGAGGCGGCTTGAGGGCTGAGCCCGCGGGGCCGTCGCCGGCACCTTTCGGACCATGGCAAATGGCGCAAGTGTTGGCATAAATCTTCGCGCCGTGAGCGGCCATGTCGGGATTTTCAACCCAAGGCTTTTCAACTTTGCTGACGTCGACCTCTTTCGGGGCTTCCACGGCCACGGCTTGTTCAGCTCCAGCCGCCGGCGCTTCCGGGATTTCTTTCAGATCTATTCCGGGATGGATGAAGGTGACATATACGAAAAATGAGAGAGAAAAAATCATGCATCCCAAGAAGGCAATGTAGCCACCTCGGTTATAATTATCTTTCATAAAAGCTCTACCCTTTGCTGTCTGTGCGAGCACACTATCACCAAATTAAACGAAGAGTCGTGCACTGACGCTTGGTTCCATCTCATTATGAGACAACTTGCTACACCTGCCGTGCTTCATCGGAGTAAAATATATATAGTCTAGAAGAGGGGGAATCATGAGCCGAATTGTGTGGGTCCTATTTTTAGCTCTCACCGCCTGTGCCACTGCGACCGTCGAGCAAAGTCTGGAGCGCGTCAATGCCGGCATGGATAAAGACGAAGTCTTAAGAACGGCCGGCAGCCCCCGCCGCACTTTTCGCGAGCACGGCCAAGACCACTGGATTTACGTTTATTTCAAAGGTGACGTCGAAATGAATCGCATTGTCGTTTTCGAAGACGGCAAAGTCGCCAAACTGGGCCGCCCCAGAACAAAAGCGGTGTGGGAAAAAGAGCTCGAAGCCGCGAAGAAAGACCCTGACTCCGGCTTCAAATCCATCGACGGCGGAAAAGACGACTGACGTGATTGTCGGCCCGTCCGGGCCTTAGAACTCGCATTGATCGACGCTGAAGTCGCGCTTGCAATCCAAGGTGTCGCGAATCTCTTCGGTCAGCAATTCCTTTTGCCGCTGGTTGGTTTCTGAATGCGGCTCAACGTAATAACTGCGCTGCACTTTGGCTTCGGAAGGGAACAATTGCTGGATCGAGGGCTTACGGCATAGCCAGGCGTTATTCGCCAAATAGCGCGCGCGCCGTTTGCGCACGTCGGGCTCTTCCTTCAAAATGCGCGCGAACACCAGTTGGCCAAGGCTATCGGCGAACCTTTCGGTCGGTGACGAAGAATAACCGTCGCGGTCTAAGCGGTAGCGCCCCGAGAATTCCCCCTCCATTGTGATCGTATTTTTAGCGAGTGCTGTTTGCAGCTGCTTTGCCATTTCTATCGCATTCTTAAATTTCTCACCGCGGTCTTTTTCGTCGGAACAACGATATTCCGCGGTGAAGAAAAGCAGAAGACTGACATCGTCATCGAACGGCTGAACCTGCGTGTCCCACAAATAATAGCCGCATGGATTCATATAAATCGGATTTTTTTGCGTCTTGCCGTTGGGCAAAGGCAGCTGGGGGCTGATGATGCGCAGGAAAACGTTACGGCGCGCGAGATCCGCCAGCGTTCCTTCGACATCCTCTTTGGATATGCGCGCCAGATAATCGTCGGGGATCTTGCTCTTCACTTCTTTGTCTTGCAGACATTGGTTGAATTCACGCAATTGCGGCTTGAAGGCGAGCAGATACTTCAGGTGATCATGAAACTTCGACTTGGTCTCTTTCCACTGATCGCAAGTGAACGGCTTGTGCCCGCAGCTTCGCTCCTTAAGATCCAGAAGCTGCGCGCCCACCGGCGAGGAGACCTGATACAGTTGGCGCGAGCGGCCCACATCCAAAGCGTGGCTCATTTCATGTGCGATGGTTTGTTCGATTTCTTCCGAATTGAAATCGCCCGCGCAGACCGTCATATAGTTGCGGTCGCGAAAATAGTAGGCGTTCGACTCGTCTTTAAAACAATTTCCGGTTTCAACCTCCGGATCGGCGCCGGGAATCATCAAGCCGACCGAATCCAGGCGAGCCAGCCAATCGACTTTTATATCTTTACTTAATTCCTTGCTCTCGCCGACCACTTGCTTGAACACCTTGCGTACGTGCTCGAACTTCACTTCGACGCTTTTCCAATTTTCATGACCGGACCACAGGGCCTTGGCGACCCGCGAAAGCAAAATCCGTCGCTGCCTCTCGGCTTCGTATCGCAATTCCAGCGGCATGAAATCCTCTTTGATTTTTGCATAGCCGGGAAAATGACTTTCCATTTTGGTTAAAACCGTCTCGCGGAAAGCAAGATTCCAGATCGAGTTGATCTCTTCTTCAAAGCGCATGTTCGCTATGCGTTCTTTCAATGTCATTTGTTGGCGAGCGGAGCGCTTGAGATGCTTTCCCAGCTTCGCACGGTAACTGTTCTCTTCAAGATTGGCGCGGAACTCAGCCGGAAGCTTCGGCCATGCTTGAAGCTGCGCCTTGAGAAATTCAAAATCATCTTCCCGAAAGTCGTTGGCGGTCTCGCCCATCTTAATATTGTATTTGGCGTCTGAAATTTCAAATTTCAAGCTGCCCTGGTTTTCGGGAGCGAATAAGGTTTGGCAAAAATCCTGAACCATGTTCAGGCATGCCGGGCGCTTATCATCGAGAAAAGCCAAGCCCTGAGCCTGCCGACCGCTGAACGCCAAGAGCATGAGAGCCAAACCCAAAACCTGTTGCATGAGATTTAAATTTTATCATGGCGGGGCTTTGGCAAAGGCGCGCCTAAAAGGAATCTGGGCTAAAGAAGGGGAAGGAGTTCACGGCGTAAACCGCACGAGACATCGTTCGTCAAATGGTGAAAGTCGTCACCTTCGCGGCGCGCGACTTCGTTGTTATTGCCGTCGAAAGTTCGCAACACCACCCACATCGCAAAACGCGGCGACCACCCGGGCCTTGGTCCGTAACGCTCCAAATGCACGCTCAGTTCAAAAACGTCATCCTTTATACGCTTCAAAAGCGGATGCGTGATTCTTTGTCTCACGCATTCCTTCATCGGCTCGGTCCATTCGATATCTTTTGAGACAAATTTTATTCCCAATTAAAAATACTCCTCGAATACGGACTGACAGCGGCTCACCGTCAGCGGTTTCGGCAGATACACCGGCGTATTGCTCATGCCTTTTAAAATGGAAAAGTAGCGGTCGAAGGATAAGCACGAGGTAATCACAAAAGGCATATGCGGATACATTTGCATGCTGTCCAGCCACACATCGAAACCGCTCATATCTCCTTCCAGAAAAATGTCGGTGATCACTAAGCTATAGGGAGCCCCATCGCGCAATTTTCCGCGCCGACGAATCAGCTCGACGGCCTCTTCACCCGTGGTCACATAATCCCACTCAAGTCCCGGTTTCATCTCGTCCAGAACAGAATCAATAAATTGAATCAATGAGAGATCGTCTTCGATCACCAACAAAGATTTGGGCGCTTTCATCAAAGATAAACGGTCTTTCATCACCGGCTCGGCGATTACTTCTTGAGTCATGCTTCCTCCTCATCTGTGTCTAATGAGCAATAGCAGTGCCAAATTAGGACTTGATAAAGCGGGTTGCCTCGTAAAAAATAAAAGGCACTGAGGCAATCGGCCTCAACATTGAGGCAACCTGCCTCATCGGTAGACGCCAGACGGGGAGGTACAATGGCGCGACTCGTTATTATAGACGACGATCCAGCAATTCACGCGCTACTCAAAGTTTTTTTTGAAGATCTTCAGAATGAAGTTCACTGCTTCGAAAATCTAACCGATGCCACCTCCTATATATATAACCATGCCGGTGCGATCGATTTGATCATTTCGGACTTACGCCTGCCCGACGGAACCGGATTAAGTTTGATGCCTGCGCTCAGAGCCCGGCAGCTGGATATCCCGCTCATTCTTATTACCGCCTTTGGATCCAGCGAGATCGCGGCGAACGCGCTCAAGCAGGGCATTTTTGATTACATCACGAAGCCGCTCAACCTCACCGAACTTGAGGTGCTCTCGAACCGCGCGATCAAACTTAAGAATCTTGAGAAAAGCCTGTTGGACTTACGTTCGAATGCCACCGAATCGCGGCGCTTTAACGGCCTAGTCGGTAACTCGCCGCAAATGACGGAGCTCTACACGACGATCGACAAAGTGGCGCTCACCAATTCCAGCGTCTTGATCACGGGCGAAAGCGGAACGGGAAAAGAGCTCGTGGCGCAAGCGATCCACAACCGCAGCTCTCGTGCCGGCGGAAAATTCGTGGCCATCAATTGCTCGGCAATCCCCTTTGAGCTTTTGGAAAGCGAGCTGTTCGGCTATAAGCGCGGCGCCTTTACCGGAGCCAACGAAGACCGCACCGGAATGTTTGAAGAAGCCGACGGCGGGACTTTGTTTCTGGATGAAATCGGCGATATGCCTGCGCTGCTGCAGGCCAAGCTCTTACGCGTTCTACAGGAGCGCACGATCAAAAGACTGGGCGAAAACAACGAACGCCCGGTCGACGTACGCATTGTCGCGGCCACACATAAGGATCTTAAACTCGCGATCGAACGCAAAGAGTTCCGCGAAGATCTATTCTTTCGACTGTGCGTGATCAAACTGCAGATTTCCCCGCTCCGCGAGCGCAGCGAGGATATTCCCCTGCTGGCGGCATATTTTCTGCGCAAATATTCAAACCTGAATGAAAAGCCGGTCTCCGGCTTCACGCGCGAGGCGATGAATTTGCTGATCTCCGCGCCTTGGCCCGGAAATGTGCGTGAACTTGAAAACACGATCGAACGCGCCGTCGCGCTTTGTAGCAGAAATTCAATCGATGAATCCGATCTGAATATGGACGCGCAAGCGGCCCCCCTTCACAAATTGGAACGCCTGTTTTCGCGCTTACTGACGTTGAAGGAGTTGGAGCGGGAATACATCAACCATGTCCTCACCACCACCGGCGGCAAAAAAGAGCAGGTCGCCGCAATCCTCGGCATTGACCGCAAAACTCTTTACCGAAAAGAGCGTGAATATGATCTTCATTCGTAAACACCTCGGCACGGCGGCCAGATCCGCGGCGCTGCTGGCACGGAAGTTACGCACCTTCGATTATTCCGATCTAAGTTTTCTCTACGTCGCCTGTCTGTTCACGATCGCGCTTGTTTATTCTATTTTTCGCGTCAGTCAATACTACCTCGCGCAGCAAGAGATCCGCGCGATGGATGCCATCCAACAGGTCGGTCACCAGCGCGAGGTCGTTTCCGAGCTTGAGCGCTTGATCGCCTTTGCACAAAACCGCACGGCCCCGCAGTATCCCGTGACGGCGCGCCTGCTCGCGGACACTTACGTCGAGCTGGTACAGCAACATGTCAAAATTCTGCCGAAAATTGCTTATCTAAAAAGCCAGTGTGCGAACCACCCATGCGCCGATGCCTTCAATCCTAAATTTTTCGCTATCCCCACGGAACAAATTCAGATCGCAATCGGACAAAACCGCCTGACATTAAGAGCACATAATGAACTTTTGCAGCAGCTCTTCGATTACGCCGTCCGCTATCACATGGCTCTTAAGGACGCGCTGGCGACGTCCTTCGCCCTAATTCAGAGTAAAAACAAAACCAACGTCACTTTTGATTTTGTGGCCTATCTTTCATTGCTCGCGCTTTTATTGGTGCAAGCCGTTTATGTTTTCCGCCCGGCGATCCGCCGCCTGAACGCTTCGCTTGCGACCAGGTCCGAATTCATGAGCCGCATCAGCCATGAGATCCGCAATCCCATGAATTCAATCATCGGCATGGCCGATATCCTTAAAGGCACTAAGCTGAACTCCGAACAAGCGCATTACGTCGACAACTTGATCCGCTCGGGCCATGCCTTGCTGGATATGCTCAACAACCTGATCGACTCCTCCGCCCTCGAGCGCGGCAAACTTCAGCTGAAGACGGGGACCTTCGATCTGTACAAATCCGTCGACCGCGCGCTAAATCTGATCGCCCTGCCCGCGCACCATAAAAATATTAATATCTATTTGCATATGAATCCGGCCGTTCCCGCGCACCTCATCGGCGACTCGGTCCGCCTTGAACAGGTGCTTATTAATTTGCTGAGCAATGCCGTAAAATTCACCGAGCAAGGCCACGTGCTCTTGGATATCGATGCCCGTAATCGCGTGAATAACCGCTTGGAAATTGAAATCGCCGTATCCGACACCGGCATCGGCATTCAGCCGGGGCTAATGGCTCACATTTTTGACAGCTTCGTCCAGGCCGACTCAAGCATTCAGCGCAAATACGGCGGCTCAGGCTTGGGGCTGGCGATCGCCAGCGAATTGATCCGCATGATGGGCGGCGAACTTAAAGTCACCAGTGAATACGGCCAAGGATCGCGTTTTTATTTCACGATTTCACTCGAAGCCCAAAACACCGGCGAAAAGACCGAAGCCACGCCGCTGATCCCCCTGTCCGACCGCCGCTTTATTTATTTGGTTTCTTACGCCGAATCGCATGCGTACCGACGCTTTTTCGAGCAGCTCAACTCACAGGTCGTGCTCCTTCATTCGTCGCAAGATCTGCGCGGATTTTTAAGCGGCGGGCCCGCCCCGAATATAGATGAAGTTTTAATCGACGATTCGATCGGCATTATTTCGATGATCACCTGCCGCAATCTCGTCGAGCAAAGCGGTCTATCGGATAAGTCGGTCGCCGTTATCCGCTCAGCCTTCACCAAAGAGAATATGGATTTGCTCACTAAGAACGGGTTCACACGCTTCATCGTCAAGCCGCTTAAGCCGTGGGATATTCTGGAACTGCCCCATCCCACGCGCGAGGACAACCAGCAACCCGCGCAAATCAACAGCCTGACGATGGTAAAAAAATTAAAAGAGAAAAACCTGCGCATCCTTTTGGTCGATGACTCCAACGACAATCTTTTCTTGCTGAAAGAGGTCGTCAATCCCCTCGCCAGCACCGTGCACTTCGCCGAAAACGGTTTGGAAGCGATCGAAAAATTCACGCGGAACAATTACGACGTGGTCTTCATGGATATCCAGATGCCGGTTATGGACGGCTACACCGCCATTCGCAAAATGCGCGACACCGAGGATCAAACCAAGCGCGGCATTCCCATTTACGCCGTCACCGCCCACGCCGGTCTTGCCGATGCGCAAAAGTGCCGGGAGGCCGGCTTTACGGACCGGATTGTGAAGCCCGTCGTGCGCAGCGATATTTACTCTTCGCTTTCAAAGGTGTTCAAGCTCACCACCGGCGGGTTGGAATTTGAAAAAGATCAAGCCATCCCCGAGAAGTATCTTGAGAAACTCATGCCGACTTTCATCAAGACCCGCAAAGACGACATGGAAAAGCTCGGCCTCGCGCTTGTGCAGCAAGACTTCGAAGCGATCGCCAAGCTCGGCCACAAAATGAAGGGCAGCACCGCAAGCTATGGCTTCCAAGACGCATTCAAGCTGAGCGAGGAGCTCGAGCGCGCGGCCAAAGCAAAAAATTTCGCCGCCTGCGAACAATTGACCCGCGAACTGCACGGAATCTTCAATGCTTTAAGTTAGTGCAAAAGCCCGGCTTCTACTTTTCGAGTTTTAAACGTTTCGGCGCTTCATCCGCAGGTGCCGCCCGGGCGGCCTTTTTGTCATCCTTCGTTTCTTTGTCTGCAAACGGAGCGAATTTCTTTTCGACCATTTTCTTTGTGCGGGTAAGCAATTCATCCAGACCCGCGACACCTTCAAGCTCTTCAACCGAACGCTTGCTTTGCGTTTGGTACCGGCGGCTCAAACGCTCGCCTTGACTCGGATACCGCAGGGTTAAGTCCATCTTCACTTTGTTGTATTCCTCGACATCTTTGTTCCGCTGCTTAGAGACCTCAAGCATTTCTTGAATATATTTCTGCTTCTCAGCCGTGTCCTTGGTTTCGTTCTTGTGATGTACGATTTCGTTGAATCGCTTTTCGCTCTCGACAATCCGGCCGGTGAGCGTATTGAGTTTCGCCGTCTTATCTAAAAACTCTTTCTCATTCTTGGGCATCGGAGCGGCGGTGCCTTCTGCGGGCGCGGCCTCTTCCGCCAACGCGGGCTGCATCACACTCAGTGCAAGAATCAAGGTTAAAGATTTAAGTTTGCTGAATCGCATACTGCTCCCAACGGATTTTTATCGGTAACCCGCGCAGACGGGAAATTAAAATGTAGCCCTTGGTCGGCGCGACATTGTGGATCTGCACTCTGCCGTTGCGAACCGAGCGCAAGATCTGATCGATGTCCCAAACAAACTTGCGGTCGGTGATCGCTTCGCGGAAGGCTTCACGCACATCCACCGTGTCGATTCCCTCGATAATCAAATTGTAGCGAAGAGTTCCGTCCCGCCCTCCGGACATCTCGGAATTCCCGAAAGCGGCGACATCCGAAAGATCGGGTGAATTCGGCGCCGCCGAATTGTATACCGCCGGCGGAGGCGTGGCCTCTTCTTCTTCGTATTCCGGAGGAGTGTCGAAATCAAAAGTCGTCGGATCTTGTGGGGGTGCGAGGACCGTGTGGTCTTCTTCTTGGGGCGGCTCTTCGACGACCTCGGGAGTATCGCTGCCCGCTTCGTTTTCAGGCTCGTCTTCCGGAACCATAAATGATGCACTTGTCCCCGGCGGCGGGACAAGATCGACGGGCAAGGCCGGCGGGGACTCAATCGCATCGAAATCAAGAACCGGCTCTGCGCCAGGAACTTCTGCGGCGCGCGCGATCGTCGGCTCCGGAGCCGGATCATCGGCGCCTTTGTATTCGACATGCCCATCCATGTGCACAAGCAATTGAGCTCCGCAGCTCATGCATTCCTGCAAGCCGAAATCGTCTTTCACGGGCGCATGACATAACGGGCACTGGGACATATCTTTATGTTAGCATTTGTAGCGGTCAAGACACCGGCCTCATCGCCAAACCCGACTGTGGTCTGGAAACTTCCTGGTCTTCGGCCAAAGCCGCGAGAGTGCTATCCTATTGATGGAGGCATCTTTCATGATTTCGGCATTATTTTTCCTCATCGCCCAACTGGGGATGGCGCAAATCTCAATCGCTCAAGACTCCTCCGTGGAATGCAACCGCTTGATGAGCCGGGCCGCTCACGAAAGTTCGCGCTCGATGTTCGCGGGTCTGAGTAAAAGCAAAGCCATGCTATTTAACGTCACCCAGGCGCTAGGGCACACCGAAGCTTTAATGAAGGATGCCGTTTCGCGCAAAATCACTTTCAATGCGTTTAAGGAAGAAGCGAAACAGAAAAATCTGAAGATCTACGACGTCTATCACGAACGTGTTTACGGCAAACTGTATCTAGCGAAGAATTGCCCGGACTCCGTAGCCGAAGCGGCCGCACCGAAGACCGACATGCATTCCATCAATACACCTAATGATGATTTCTTCAACCGCCAGGTCGACGACGTCATGCGCGGACTGGGCCCGGCCCCTGGAACCGCTACGCCGGCTGAATCCGAGCGCTAATTAATTATTCGCCGATTTTTCCACACAAACAATTTTAGTTGCGTAACCGTTTTGTTCAAAACTGACTTCGACGGAGTTCACTCCGAAAAAGCCGAACTCCATACCATTCGCGATTTGAGTGATGAGATCGATGCCCGGCGCCTCGGTTTTGCGCAACCGAAACGGATGCTTCCGTGTCGGGTCGATCTGCAGCTCGACGGAACCGATCCAAGTCAGCTCGGCCGTGGATTTAAGTTCGATGATCTCTCTATCAAGAACGACTTCCTCGCTCAGATCTTGGCCCGAGACCGAGACGACACATTCAATAAGCTGAACGCTGGGCTCGGCATATGCGGCCGGCCCCAACGCGAGCAAGCCCGCGAAGATCATGCAAAATTTCATAAGATTTCCCCCGTCCGCAAAGCTTAAAGCCATCGCGGACGCGGGTGGGCGTGTCGACGTTCGGGTTATAAAAAATCATCGCACTTTGAATAATTGCGTCGCAGGGATTCTGTAACTTTTAACAAGGTTCTCTTCGCGGCCGGCCGGCCGCGAAGTTTAGATCCTCAGTTTTTTCTTCTTCTGGGATTTTTTCATCTGACGGCGTTGTTCACGATTCAATTTTGAATCGCCGTCGTCGTCATAGCCCCCGGGAGGACCGAAGGTCATCTGCTGAGGCTGGCTGGGCTGACGAAGAGGCAAGCCTCCGCCGCTGCTTCGCGCTGGTGCCGCAAATCCCGTGGGGCTTTCATCCGCACCGGCATAGCTCAATCCCGACTCATCCAACTCCGGACGCTCTTGGTTCAAAACCTCGCGGGCGCGATCTTGCGAGACCAAACGCATTTTCAAAAGCTTTTCGATCGTTTCTTCATAAATCCAGAAATTCATCTCCTGGAAGGCCGCGAAAGCCTCTTTCTTATATTGAATCAACGGATCGATTTGGGCGTGGGCCACCAAGTGGATGCCCTCTTTCAGCTGGTCGATGCGCTCCAAATGTTCTTTCCAGCGTTGGTCGATCGTTTGCAAAAGAAGCATGCGGCTCAGTTGCTCGAAATAATCGCCGATTTCCTTTTTCTGCTGATCGTAAATCTGCTTCACGCGCGCGCTGAAAGAATCGGTGATCGCCTGCGCGCCCATCTGTCGCAATTCTTCTTCAGTGTAGGTGATGCCGAACTGGCGTTGAGCCCCGGCGACAAAACCCTTCACATTCCAATCTTGCGACCTTCCGTCGGCCGGGATGAAGGTGTCCAAAAGACCCGAAGTCACATCGCTCAACATATCCAGAACTTTGCGTTCAACGTCATGACCGGCAAGGATCTGGCGGCGCAAAGTGTAGATCGCCGTACGTTGCTGATTCATCACGTCGTCGTATTCGATCAAGTGCTTACGGATATCGAAGTTATGACCCTCGACCCGCTTCTGCGCGTCGCGAATTGCGCGTGAAACCATGCCGGCCACGATCGGCTCGTCTTCGTCCACCTTGAGCATGGTCATGATCTTTTGAATGCGCTCTCCATTAAAGATACGCATGAGATCGTCTTCCAGCGACAAATAGAATTGCGACTCGCCCGGATCCCCTTGGCGGCCCGCGCGACCGCGCAACTGATTGTCGATGCGACGTGATTCGTGGCGCTCAGTACCCATAATGTACAGGCCGCCGGCGGCGATCACTTTTTGCTTTTCGGCTTCCTGAAGAACTTTATATTTTTTCTCAAGCTCTTCAATTTGCGCTTCATCGGCATCGGGGCCGGCTTCGGTCTTGGCCAAAAACTCAGGATTTCCCCCAAGCAAAATGTCAGTACCACGACCGGCCATGTTGGTGGCGATCGTGATGGAAGCATAACGTCCCGCCTGCGCAACGATCTCGGCTTCACGTTCGTGATGTTTGGCGTTCAAAACGTTGTGGGTGATGCCCTCGGCTTTCAAGATGCGCGAAAGCCTTTCCGATTTCTCGATGCTCACCGTACCGACCAGCACGGGTTGGCCTTTTTCGGCGCGGGCACGAATGTCTTTCGCCATCGCGCGGTACTTGGCGGCTTCCGTCTTATAGACGACGTCCTCTTGATCCACGCGCTGAATTCCGCGATTGGGCGGAATGACTTGCACGTCGAGGTTATAAATCTTTTTGAACTCGGGGGCTTCGGTTTCGGCCGTACCGGTCATCCCACACATCTTGTTGTACATGCGGAAATAATTTTGGAACGTGATCGTCGCCAACGTTTGGTTCTCGTTACGGACTTTCACTTTTTCTTTGGCTTCGATCGCCTGGTGAAGACCGTCGCTCCAGCGGCGGCCCGGCATCAAGCGGCCGGTAAAATCGTCGACGATGATGACTTCGCCGTCTTTCACCATGTAATCGACGTCGATCTTGTACAAGTGATGCGCTTTTAAAGCCTGGTAAATGTGATGCAACAGATCCAAGTATTCGGGATCGTACAAATTGCCGATGCTCAGCAACTCTTCGACCTTGGAGTTCCCCTCTTCAGTCAGCGAAGCGGTTTTGGATTTCTCTTCCATCACGAAGTGAACATCCATTTTCAAATGCGGGATGATTTTGTCGATCTCGTAATACTTTTCGGTGGAGTCATCTTTGGGACCCGAGATGATCAAAGGCGTACGGGCTTCGTCGATCAAGATGGAGTCGCACTCATCGATGATCGCAAAGTTCAATTCGCGCTGAACGTATTGTTCCAAATCGAATTTCATGTTGTCGCGCAGGTAATCGAAGCCGAACTCGTTGTTCGTTCCGTAAGTGATGTCGGCCCCGTAAGCGACCTTGCGCTCTTCATCGTCAAGATCGTGAACGATCGTGCCGGTGGTGAGGCCCATCCAATTGTAAAGCTGTCCCATCCAAGCCGTGTCACGCTTAGCGAGGTAATCATTCACGGTGACGACATGAACGCCTTTGCCCGTTAATGCGTTCAAATACGAAGGCAGTGTCGCGACAAGGGTCTTTCCCTCACCGGTCTTCATCTCCGTGATCGTTCCACGGTGAAGCATGATCCCGCCGATCATCTGCACATCGTAATGACGCATGCCCAGCACGCGTGAGGCGGCCTCGCGGCAAGCGGCAAAAGCTTCGGGCAAAATCGAATCCAAAGATTCGCCCTTAGCGATCCGCTCTTTGAACTCAACGGTCTTCGCCTTGAGTTGATTGTCGTCCAACGCCTTCATCCCTGGCTCGAGCTGATTGATCCGCTCGATTAGGGGGCGCAACTTCTTCATGTCGCGTTCGTGCTTAGTGCCGAACAAGGAGGTCAGGAAATTTTGAGCCATAAGTAATCAAAGATAGACGGATCCGGACAGGCTGTCCAGTTGTGTCAGGGGGCGCATTCGAGTTGGCGGTATCCCTCAAACATCACAATGGCGACCGCCGTCGCGATATTGAGGCTTCGAATAGGTCCAGTCATGGGAATACGCCGCGCTTGATCAGAGAATTTCTCCACAATTTCGGGGTCAAGCCCCTTGGTTTCTCGCCCGAACACCAGCCAGTCACCCCGCTTAAACTGAGTCTGGTAGAGGGAGATCTGAGCCTTCGTACTGAAGAAAAATACGCGCGAAGTATCGGGTATTAGATTCCACCAGTCGTCCCACGCGGCGTGGTGAACGAAATCAAGATGATGCCAGTAGTCCAAACCCGCTCGTTTGAGCCTGCGGTCGGTAATGGAGAAGCCTAGTTTTCCGACCAAATGCAACTTCGCGCCAAGCCCCACGCAAGTGCGCCCGATATTTCCGGTATTGGCCCCGATTTCGGGCTCGATCAAAACTACGTTTAAAAAATGTGGATCCAAAGTTAACCGAATCCTTACCAAAATATTTTTGACTCTTGAACTCGTTTTGAGGAATAACTCTAAAAACAGGCATCCGCCGCAACGAAAACAAATTAATGAAAAAAATTGAGGCGATCATTAAGCCTTTCAAATTGGACGATGTCATCGAGGCCCTAACCGAAGTGGGCATTGAGGGCGTGTCGGTTTCGGAAATACGTGGTTTTGGACGTCAAAAAGGCCGTGCCGAGATCTATAAGGGCGCCGAATACGTCGTCGACTTCCTTCCCAAGGTGAAAATTGAGACTGTCGTTCCCGACGAGCTGAGCGACCTCGTCGTGCAAGCCATACAAAAGGCCGCCTTCACCGGCAAGATCGGGGATGGGAAAGTCTTCGTGATTCCCGTCGAATCCGCCTTGCGCATCCGTACCGGGGATAAAAATGAAAACGCGATTTAGCTTTGTGAACCCAACTCGCAATATCAAGGAGTCCTAAATGAAACCGGAAGAAGTCATAGCTTTTGCGCGCGAGCGCGGTGTGAAGATGGTGGATCTGAAGTTCATCGATATGCCGGGAATGTGGCAACACTTTACGATTCCCTTGAACGAATTGAAGCCGGCGGTTTTCGAAGAAGGCCTCAACTTCGACGGCAGCTCGATTCGCGGATGGCGCGCCATCAATGAATCCGACATGACCGTCAAACCCGACCCTAAAACGGCGAAAATCGACCCTTTCATGCAAGTGCCGACACTCTCGCTGATCTGCGACGTCGTCCACCCCGACACTCACGAAGCTTACGAGCGCGATCCGCGCCAAATCTGCAAGCGCGCCATCGCCTTCTTGCGCACCACCGGCATCGCCGACACCGCTTACTTCGGCCCCGAGGCCGAGTTCTTTATCTTCGACGACGTTCGCTACGATCAAACGGCGCACGGCGGATTCTACCAAGTGAACTCGAATGAGGCGACCTGGAATTCTGGACGCGATGAGGGCGGAAAGAATTTGGGCTACAAGTCGCGTGCGAAAGAGGGTTATTTCCCCGCGCTTCCCAATGACACGCTCCATGATCTGCGTACTGAAATCTGCTTGGAACTCGAAAAACTGGGCATCGAAGTCGAGCGCCAGCATCACGAGGTCGCCACGGCAGGCCAAGGTGAAATTAACTTCCGCTTCGACGAGATCCTCGAGATCGCCGACAAGCAAATGTGGTTCAAATATGTGGTGAAAAACGTGGCCCGAAGACACGGCAAATCGGCGACCTTCATGCCGAAGCCGATCTTCGGTGACAACGGTTCAGGCATGCACACGCATATGTCCCTATGGAAAAAGGGCGAACCACTTTTTGCCGGCGATAAATACGCGGGCTTGAGTGAAACCGCGCTCTACTTCATCGGCGGCATTTTAAAACATGCTCCAGCACTTTGCGCGATCACCAATCCTTCCACCAATTCGTACAAGCGTTTGGTTCCCGGCTTTGAGGCACCGATTAACTTGGCCTATTCTTACCGCAACCGCTCGGCCGCGATCCGCATTCCCAATTCGGGCACCAATCCCAAGGCGAAGCGCATTGAATTTCGCACGCCGGACGCGAGCAGCAACCCTTACCTTGCCTTTGCCGCCATGCTGATGGCCGGAATCGACGGGATCCTTAACAAGATCCACCCGGGTGATCCGTTGGATAAGGACATTTACGGACTTCCGCCTGAAGAAGCCGCCAAAGTCCCCGCCGCACCGAAAACGCTGGACGAAGCTTTGGTCAACCTGCGCAACAATCATGAGTTCTTGCTGCGCGGGGACGTATTCAGCCAAGATATGCTCCACACCTGGCTCGATTACAAATACGAGCGCGAAATCATCCCAATGCAACAGCGCCCCGCACCGTACGAATTTTATTTGTACTACGATCTATAGTACCAATGCGCCGCAGGCGGGCTGTTCACTTGAAGCGTTGAACTTTTAAAATATTCATAAGACTCTTAAAGCCCGATTCAAGTCGGGCTTTTTTTTGCTTTCAAACGGAGAACCAAAATGCGCATTTTACTTATCGCCCTCGTCGCACTCGCCGCCTGCAGCCATAAACCGGCGAAAAATGAACCGCCTCCTCGCGATCCGGCGAATTACACCAAGGCCGCCGATATGCCGATTGAGGATTTCTTCAAAAATCCAGTTTTGTTCGGCTATCGCATTTCACCCGACGGCAAAATGTTCGCCCTCTTGAAGCCGTGGAAAAACCGCCTGAATGTTTTCGTCCACCCCGTGGGTGAGCCGCAGAATCAAAGACAAATCACCTTCAATGAAGACCGCGATATTCACCAAATCATGTGGAAAAACGGCGATTATCTGCTTTTCGAAAAAGACAATGGCGGCGATGAAAACACCCATGTTTTCGCGGTGAAGGTCAGTACCGGCCAAACTAAGGATCTCACTCCCTATGCCGGCGCTAAATCCGACGTTGCCGACATGCTTGAGGAAGCCTCCACCACCGATGTTCTCATTCAGAATAACCAGCGCAATAAAGAAGTGTTCGACATCTTCCGCGTGAACGTTGAAACCGGCGAAACCAAATTGCTGGCCGAGAACCGCAACACAATCAACACTTGGCTGGTCGATCACGACGGCAATGTCCGCGGCGGGGTTGCCTCCGACGGTGTGAATGCCGTTTTCTATTACGAAAAAAGCAAAGATAAAGGTTTTGAGCCGATTTTCAAAACCGACTTCCGCAATAACTTCGAGCCGATCGCGTTCACGGCGGACAACAAACGCTTGTTCGTGAACACGAACTTGGGACGCAATCTCAATGCGATCGTCGAGATCGATCCCTTGCTTCCTTCCAACAAATTCATTAAGCGCACTGTCTTTTCGCATCCCAAATACGACGTTTCGGGGGCAAGCTACTCGCCGGTCCGCAAGAGCCTCGGCATGGTTACGGTCATCACCGACCGGCGCACGACCAAATTCATGAATGCAAAAGATCAAAAAGATTGGGACTTTGTGCGCCACCAGTTTCCCAAAGAAGAATTGCTTTTTGCCAATGACACGCTTGATGAAGGCGTTTGGGTTTTCAAAACCCACTCCGACGTAACCATGGGCGCGTACTATTCTTTCGATCGTAAAGCCCGGAAAGTGACGGCCCTCGGCGCGACGGCTCCTTGGATTCGCCCCGAATTGATGTCCACCATGAAGACCGTGCACTTCAAGAGTCGTGACGGTTTAAATATCGAAGGTTATCTGACCATCCCACGGGGAAGCGCCGGCAAAAATTTGCCGACGATCGTGAATCCGCACGGCGGCCCCTGGGCGCGTGACGAGTGGGGCTTTAATCCCGAAGTGCAGTGGCTCGCCAGCCGCGGCTTCGCCGTTTTCCAACTGAACTTCCGCGGCTCTACCGGTTACGGACGTACCTTCTGGGAAGCTTCGTTCAAGCAGTGGGGCAAAACCATGCAAAACGACATCACCGACGGTGTGCAGTGGCTGATCAAGAAAGGCGTCGCCGACAGCAAGAAGGTTTGCATTTACGGCGCTTCCTACGGCGGCTATGCCACTTTGGCGGGAGTGACCTTTACGCCCGATCTTTACGCCTGCGCCGTGGACTATGTCGGCGTTTCGAACTTACTGACCTTTATGAATACGATCCCGCCCTACTGGAAGCCGTTTCTTGAGATGATGTACGTTCAAGTCGGAAATCCGCACACCGAAAAGGCAATGCTTGAAAGCGCTTCACCGGTCAATTTCATCGACCGCATCAAGACGCCTCTGTTCGTCGCCCAAGGCGCCAATGATCCGCGCGTGAATAAGGCGGAGAGCGATCAAATCGTCGATGGTTTGCGCAAACGCGGTGTTGAAGTGGAATATATGGTTAAGGAAAACGAAGGTCACGGCTTCCACAATGAGGAAAACCGCTTTGACTTTTACCGCGCCATGGAGAAATTCTTGAACAAGCACTTAGGGCCGGCGCAAGCCGCCGCGTCCGCGACATCCGGTGGAGGCCGCAATTGAAAGAACAAATCACCTATATGGGCTACGAGTGGATCCAAATCGAGGACGGCGTAGTCACGATCGGCATCAACGATGCCGGTCTCGAAGAATTCACCGAAGTGAACGCCACCAAATTGCCGGCTGAAAACGAAGAAGTGATCACCGACGAAGTTTGCGGCGAGCTCGATACCGATCAAGGTGCCATGAATCTCTACAGCCCGGTCGAAGGCATCGTCGTGGAAGTGAATGAGGCGGTGGTCGAAAACCCGTCTTTGATCATGGAAGATTGCTACGGCGACGGCTGGCTGTTCAAGGTCGAGCCGAAGAACGCTTCGGACCTCGACGAACTCTCAA
Source organism: uncultured Pseudobdellovibrionaceae bacterium (assembly GCA_964628445.1). Classification (GTDB taxonomy): domain Bacteria; phylum Bdellovibrionota; class Bdellovibrionia; order Bdellovibrionales; family UBA1609; genus JALHOQ01. Next base: position 32,090 of record CAZVOP010000017.1, read on the forward strand.
GCGCCTCGACCAACGACCGGGATGACTGATTGCACCTCGTACCTTTTCGGTATACGGCGCATCAAAGTTCGAGCTTCATCTCGATGTTGCAGCGGTCGTAATCCGGATGCGGGCCAAGGTTCACGGTTTTAAATCCGTGCTTTTTATAGAGTGAAATCGCAGGCTCTAAAATCGTATTGGAAAGCAAAAATATTTCCTTCAGGCCCTTTGTCCGCGACCAATCGATCGCGGTCTTCATAAGCACATCACCATAGCCTTTACCCCGCATCGATGGCGACACGGCCATCTTGGCGAGCTCAAATTGATTGCCATGCGGAACCATGGCGCAAGTCGCGACCGCTTTTTCGCTCTCGAGAATGAAAAAGATCTCGCCGCCGACGTCGAGAATATTTTCTTTGGCGCGCAGCAACTGTTGGCGGTCCGACTCCTCGATCGCGAAATGCTTTTCAATCCATTCGCGATTCAATTCAACGTAGTCATTCATGTATTTGGGATCGAAAGTGATCACTCGATAAGAGCTCATAAGGCCATACATATTCCACCCACGGCGCCGCGGGAAGAAGAAAAAGTACGGCGCACCTAACCGTTATTCTCGTTGCCGTCGCCGACGGGCAGGCTCGATAGGGCTTGAGATTTGAACTCCGTGCCATCGAACGAGATGATCTTCGGCTCGCCATCCACCACTGTGGCGACGGCCACGGGGCGCGACCAGATCTGGAACAAATTCTTCATCGTCGCCTCCATATAGTCGGGTTGCATTTCCACACCCTCGTACATGTGCGCGAGCAAGAGTTCGCCGCGATTGTTGTGATTGGCGTCGACCACCGAGATGATCGGCTGTCCGAAATTGGTCAGTTGAAATAAAAATTTCTTTTTTATCAGCGCGAAATCGCGCGTGTCGACTTCGTATTGACCGGTGCGCTTATTGTGCTTGTAGACGAACATCTTGTGCTCAACGCAGAATTCTTCGGTCAAAAACTCGTCGATAAAGGTCACGTCATTATAGTGCTTGCGCACTTCAAAAATTTTCTCGCGACCTTTGCCGGCGTTGGTGTTCCAGCGCTTCTTCTGCGAAAGGTCGGTGCACTCATCATATTCACGGCCGAATTGACCTTTGTTCCAGCGCTCTTCGATATTGCGGAAGAGCTCGATCCCCACTTTGTAGGGATTAAACGACGTCGGCGACATGGCCATCGTGCCGCTGTGGCGGTCGGCAAAGTCGATGATCTCCGAGTCATTCATGATTTGTTCGGTCAAAATTTTCGAGTGCCAATAAGACGCCCAACCTTCGTTCATGATTTTGGTCATGCCTTGCGGAGCGAAATAGTAGGCCTCTTCGCGCACGATCGATAAAACGTCCTGCTGCCACGGTTTTAAGGGTGCGAAATGCAGCAGGAAATTTAAAACGTCACGCTCGGGCTTTTCCGGAAATGTGCCTGAGCGCTGGTGATCTTCATTGATGCGCTTGGCTTGCTCTTTCAAAAACTCCGGAGGGTTGATGTAAGACTCCATATAGCCGCGGTGAACTTTCAAGCGGCCGTCAGGGCGAACTTCGCGTTGGCTCTCCAACTCGTCGGCCTCGTCATCGGCCGGCGTCCGCGGTGGTGTCGGCGCCTTTTGCGCCGAATAAGGTGCGTGACGGTCGATTAAATTCTCGAGTGACAAACACAAGTCGATAAAGTTCTCCACAGCTTCCACGCCATGGCGGTCCATGTAACGACGAACCCTGGTCGCATGGTTGGCCATGTTGTCCATCATCTTGCGGTTGGTGGGCGAGAACCAATAATTGTTCTTAAAAAAATCGCAGTGGCCGAACACATGCGCCATCACCAGCTTCTGATCGAGGAATTCGTTTCCTTCCATCAAATAGGCGTAGCAAGGATCATTGTTGATCACGAGTTCGTAAATTTTCGACAAACCGTATTCGTAGGATTTCGAAAGGGATTCGTACTCCATCCCAAAGCGCCAATGTGGATATCTCACGGGAAAACCCCCGTAAGCGGCGATCTGGTTCAGTTGATCGTACGTCACAAGCTCGAAAACCGTGTCATAGCAATCCAGCCCTACATTTTCGGCGGCTTTTTTTATGCGGAGTCTTTCGCGCTCCAGTTCGGGGGTAAGATTGCCCATCGCTTATTTCCCCTTCCCGAGAAAGTCTTTGATGCTCTGGATGATTTTGTCGCGGTTTTCGATGCGCGAAATAACCAAGCGGTCGTCTTCAGGGAAGGATTTTTCAAGATCCTTCAAGAATTGACCGCTGCCGTACTTACTCTCGACCTGCCCGTAACCGAACATGTTGGTGTGGGGCAAAAAATATTCTTTCAAGAGCTTCACGCACAGCCGGGTGTCTTCACCGCTCCAGTTGTCGCCGTCGCTGAAATGAAAGGGATAGATGTTCCACTCGTTTAACGGGTAATCCTCGTCGATGATTTTTTTGCACAGCTTGTAAGCCGAGCTGATAAGGGTCCCGCCGGATTCGCTGGTCGAGAAAAAAGTCTTCTCGTCGACTTCCTTGGCGGCGGCGTCGTGAATGATAAAGCGAGTTTCCAGGCCCTTGTAGTTGCGCTGCAACCAGGTGTTGATCCAAAAGCTTTCTAAACGAACGATCTCTTTTTGCTCATCGCCCATCGACCCCGAAACGTCCATCATATATATGACAACGGCATTGGCCTGGGGCTTTACCGCCGTCCGGTACGAACGATAGCGCATGTCCCGGCGTATGGGGATAACCATAGGATCTTCAGGATCATATGTCCCGGCCGCGATCGATCGTTTAAGCGCCTCTTTATATGAGGACTTAAAATGTCTGAGTGAGTCCGGGCCGACGGTGGAGCGGCCGGTGAGTTTATTCAGTTTGCTCTCCACGGCTTTGTTGCCCTTGGGCATAATGCGCGGGAGGGCGAGCTCCTCGCCTAAAATGTCGGCGAGTTCTTCAAGCGTAATGTCGGCCTCTAAAAGATGTTCGCCCGGAGTGTCGCCGGCTTGGCCCTGCCCCGGTTGCGGATCGCCATCCGCCGCATCGCCCGGCTGCCCTTGCCCCTGACCGACCCCGCCCGATTGCTTTGGTCCATACTTGAATCTTGGAACGTCGATCGAAGGAATGGGAATTTTCACGTAGTCATTCTCACGCTTACCGATCATCTCGCCGTGAGTAACGTACTTCTTGAAGTTCTCTTTGATCCGGCCTCGCACTATGTCGCGAAACCGGCTGTGATCTTCACGAATTCCCATATCTGGTTACTTCTTATCCTTAACGTCTCCCCGCGCGAAGATGCTGGCCACGTAGTGGAGCACGTCCGTCGCCGAGATCTCGTCATAGCCGAATTCTTTGATCAAACGGGTCTTCACGATATCGATTTTTTCCTGGGTGTCTTTGTCCGTCACCGAGGAAACCAAAGACGTCAGTTTGATCGAGTCTTTTTGATCTTCAAACAACTTCAGCTCTAAAGCCTTGTGCAACCGCTCGTTCGTTTTGTAATCAAACTTACGGCCTTCCAAAGACAGCGCGCCGATGTAGTTCATGATCTCACGTCTGAAATCGTCTTTGCGCGATTCCGGGATCTCGATCTTCTCTTCGATCGAGCGCATGAGACGCTCATCGGGCTCTTCATCCATTCCGGTGAACTGATTGCGCACACGCTCTTTTTGCGTGTAAGCCTTCACATTGTCGATGTAGTTCCCGCACAAGCGATGCAGAGCGGATTCATCGGCGCTGATCGCACGCTGAACCTCGGCCTTGATCGTCTCTTCGTACTCTTGCTTCACGATCGAGAGCAATTCACGGTAATCCTGCTTGAGTTCTTCGTTCTGCAATAACGAGTGATGCTTCAGCCCGGCATCCAATTCGTTCAACACCATGAACGGATTCACCGAACCCTTGTTCATCTGTTGCGCCATAACGATCGAGTTCGAAAGCTTGTCTTGGATGTAACGAGGAGAAATCCCCTCAAGGCCTTCGCGCTTCGCTTCTTTGCGCAATTCCTTGATGTTGTCCTCGGTGTAAGAGGGCAAGGACTTGCCGTCATAAAGCTTCAGCTTCTGCATGCGCGTGAGGTTGGCCTTCTTCGGTTTTTCCAAACGGGTCAGGATCGCCCACATCGCCGCCATTTCAATCGTGTGCGGAGCGATGCTCACTCCGCGCATCACGCGCGAGTTGAAATCCTTTTTATAAATTTTGGTCTCGTCACGGAGCTTGGTGATGTACGGAATATCTATTTTTACCGTACGATCACGCAAGGCCTCCATGAACTCATTGTCTTGTAATTTGCGGTATTCAGGTTCGTTCGTGTGACCGATGATCACTTCATCGATGTGCGTTTGCGCGAATTTCTTCGGCTTAATCCGGTGCTCTTGCGAAGCTCCCAGCAAATCGTAAAGAAACGCCACATCCAACTTCAGAACTTCGACAAACTCAATCATCCCGCGATTGGCAACGTTGAACTCACCGTCGAAATTGAAGGCGCGCGGATCGGAATCCGAACCGTACTCGGCGATCTTGCGGTAATTCAAATCACCCGTTAATTCCGTTGAGTCTTGGTTCTTTTCGTCCTTCGGCTGGAAGGTTCCAATCCCCACACGGTCGGCTTCCGACAACACAAAGCGCTTCACGCGCACGTGACCCAAAACTTTCGAAATGTCGCCGTGATATTTCTCCATCAAAGATTTAAAAATCCAACGCGAAGGCGGGCACAATTCGCCGGTGATCGCGACTCGGAAATCGCCCTTCGCGCCACGATTCAACTCGTCAAAGACGGCCTGGCGCATTTCAACCGGGATCACCAACAAAGGTTCTTCGTGCATGGGGCTGGGGAAGACGCGGCAGTCTTTGCCGAAGATATCTTCGCAAGCGCCCGATTCATCCACCCACTCAAAAGTGTACATCGCGCCGCTGTCGGTTTTGGAGTAGCGCTCAATCCCCTGTTTCAATTGGCGGCAAATCGTCGACTTCGCCGAACCGACCGGGCCGTGCAGCAAGATCACGCGCTTTTCCGTTCCGTAACCCAAGGCTGCAGAACGCAAGACATTCACCAATTTCATTAGCGGGATATCCGCGCCGTAAACCGCGTCTTTGCCGTCGTTCGCCTCATCATCGAAAAACTTGTAATGAACGATCTGCTTTTTGACGTCGACGTATTCCGTCGTACCGGCCTCCATCACCATGTCGTACATCCGCTGAAAAGCGTTGCGTGTGACTCGAGGATTTTCGCGCACCAAATTCAGGTAGTCGTTAAAGCTTCCTGACCAGCTCAGATCTTCAAACTTAGTTTCTTTTTGCAACGTCCGTATGAGATCGGAGAAGTTTGTTCGTCCTGAGTCTGACGCCATGAAGCCTCCCTTGGCTTTATATAGGACCGCGGAACCGGGATCCTCAGTTAAAATTATCCTATGAAAACCAAGATTTCACCATGGGGAATATCGGTGAGCGAGGGGCAGCACCGGCGTACTCTCATTTTGATACGCGAGATGGAGCAGGTTATCTCACACGTAATTTTTGATAACCCGCGGGAGCTTCTAGCTGGAATAAATTTTTTCGATCCTCGACCTTCGGCTTAAACGACTGCACGTTGATCTGTACAGACGCTTTCGCGTGCTCGATCAGAATCGTTTTCTTTTCACCCTGGCGCGCGGACCAAGTGATCTTCACGTTGGTCACGGAATCGCGGCATTCTTTTAACCAGCCCTTCGAGTCCTTCACACAAGTCCAGCTTTTGTCCGTCAGCGGCAGATCGAACAAAATGTTATGTAACCAACGCGGGTCGAAGGGAATCGCCAAAATCGGGCGCATCACATCGGGCTGCGGGCTACCATAGTAAAATCGTTTGGAATCGAGAAGCACATAGCGCACTTCCTTGGTGTCGACCAACAACGACGCGACACCGGTACCGAGAGCGCTCACCACATCCATGCGCGCCTTTTCGAAGCGAATCGCATTAATATTCAAATTGACGATATATGAACGGCCCTGATCAAGATCTTTGATCAGCGCTTTCGCGCGCCATTGTCCTTGATTCACGTTATTCAGCCGCACGGGCGCCGACGCACAACCAAAGAGAGCCGACAACATCATCACCGATAAAAAAAGATTAAGGCGCTTCATGTTTAACGATTTAAACCGAAGCCGGCGGCGCAGTCAAACCGTGGCCGGTTAAACTACTGCGCCTTAGGCGAAGGCATGCTGGCCGGCGAGCGGCCGGTGCGCTGCTTTTGCGACTCGATATTGGCGATCTTCTCTTGAATCTTGTCCTTGCGGCCCTCGTCGCCTTCAAGCTGGGCGGCCTTCATATACATTTTTTGCGCCTTCTGCCACATTTGATAACGCAAGTAAGCGTCACCAAGGTGCTCGGCGATAATCGCCTCATCCGATTTTGCGCTATAGGCCGCTTCAAGATATTTAATCGCCTGCTCCATCTCGCCGCGTTTGAAATGAATCCAGCCGACCGTATCTAAAATATATCCGTCGGTGGGCTGCAGCTCAAGAGCGCGGCCGGCAAGGCTCGCCGCCTCATCAAGATTGTCGCCGGTTTCGGCAAAAGTGTAGGCAAGATAGTTCAAGGCTTGGACATGGTCTTTGTCTTGCTCAAGCACTTTGCCGAGCTGTTCGATCGTCGCCTTGCGATTGCCCACGCGGTCGTACATTGTGCCGAGGAAAAATCTCAATTGCGTATTGGTGGGGAAACGCTCCACCGCGCCGGTCAACATCGAGACCGCTTTCTTATAGCTCTTCTGATCGTCGAGCAAAGTCGCGTAGTAAGCGTAGAGTTGCGGGACGTCCTCTTGCTCCTTGATGCCTTTTTCGACGACATCCAAAGCTTTGTCTTCATTCCCACCTTGCTTCAAAAGATGAGCGGTGTGCACGACGGCCTCTGCGAAGTAAGTGCTGCCGCCGGGAATTTTCTTGTAATGAAGGATGGCCAGGTCAGGTTTGCCGATTTCTTCGTAAACCGCTCCTAAGTAATAGCGGACCTTGTCCGATTCGGGAGCTTGTTGAAGAACGTCTTCCAAGCGTGCGGCCGCTTGCTCGTATTTCTTTTGCTCAATCAAAATCAAAGCGATTTGGATCTTGATATTCAGATTGTCCCGTTCGAAGCCGTCGAGGATTTCAAGTTGAGCCAAAGCTTTTTCAAAATCCTCGCGCTCAAGATAGTAATGGCTCAACTGGCGGGCCATCTCACGCTCCGGGCCGAATTTCTCTTGATAGCTGTTCAGCAATTTCTCGGCGGCCGCGTCTTTATTCTGCGCCTTGAATAAATTGGCGAGAGCGACGGCGGCCTCGGGATACTCGGGCTTAATTTGCAAAGCCTTGCCGAAAGCCTTTTCAGCCTCCACATAAAAGGGCTGGCCCTGCTCGGAGCGAACGCGTCCAATATAATAGTAGGCGCGTTCGGTGTCTTTGAACTTGGTGTTTGCGGCAAGCGAGGTGAAGTACTTAATCGACTCGTCATACTTGCGCTCTTCCGCAAGCAAAGCGCCGAGATACACGGCGGCTTCGGGGTGCCCGGGATTCTTTTGCAAGATCGCCTCGAACTGCTGGCGCGCGGGTTCATACATTTTCAAACCGGAATACAGGCCGCCCAGAAGCATTCGCGCTTCCACACTGTCCGGCGCCATATCGACGGCAATTTCACCTTGCTCAACCGCTTCGGTAATCATGCCTGTGCGCACGTACTCGGCAGCCAAACGCAGACGCACATGGATAGACTTGGGATCGTAGATAAGAACCGTTTTGAATTCTTCGATCGAACGCGGTGATTGTCCCTCGTAGCTGAGAGTTTCACCCATTGTGAAATGATAATCGGCCTGGCTGCTTAAATAAGTGTCATCGATAATCGGTGACTGCGCTTCTTTCGAATAATCCGGAGGTGCTAATTGACTAGGCGCCGGATTCATATTCGAAAGAGTCGAATCGCGATAGATCGCGCCCCCCTGCTGAAACGTTGAGCAAGCAGTTGTGCATCCAAGAAGCAGCACAATCTGTGTGCAGAGTAGTTTTTTCATTGCGGCCTTTCCGGCATCCCAGCCAGCTTTTCCATGTATTGAAATCGGACGAATGCCTTAAAAGCTTGATCAAACGGCCCGCAAAAATGGTCCAGTTGATGGAATGGGTCAGGCTGAATGGTTTGATAAATTATGTGTATTATTAATGATTTATATAACTGATCCAGAGCTATGAGTTCGCCTCGACCAGGGCCTAGTGAAGTTTAGACTTTGGTCGTTCACCGAAGCCTATGATCAAATGCGTCAGATGATTAATAAACAGGCATGTCACGGAGTGTCTTAGTTCTTGAATTTATTGAAAGAGTCGGCCGGGCCCGCTTGACAAGCTGTGACGTGGAGGAATACGTTTGCGACGAGTTTTATAGCTGTAGGAGTCATTTTCAGTACTCATTGAGGGAGGCTTTTGGTGAATCAGGAAATTATGACGAACAGACCCAATGCGAAGACTAAAATCATCAAGCGATACCAAAACCGGAAGCTTTATGACACGCAACAGAGCTGTTATGTTACGCTCGATGACATTGCAAAGATGATTCGCTCCAGCGAAGACGTCATGGTCATCGACAACAAGACTAAGAACGACATTACCGCCGCGACCTTAACCCAGATCATTTTTGAATCTGAGAAAAAAGCCTCGCAATACGCACCCCTCTTTACCTTGAGAGAGATCATCCAGAACGGCAACGGTAGCATTTCCAGCTACCTCGCTAAACTGGGCGCTTTCCCTCAAGACTACGCCGAGAAGCAAGCGCAAGCCCAACTCGAAGCGGCACAAAAGATGGATGGCAACGGCAAGGCTTCTTACGACGATATGAAGAAGTCGTTGGATGAGCGTGTGGCTTCGGCTGCAAGTGCTGCGACCGCTTCTAAAGAATTAGAGCGTGGATTCAGCAACGATCTTCCCGATCTGCCGAATTCCAACCGCTCTTTGAGCACCGGCCAGTAATTCGTAAACTAAAAATTTTGTAACGCAAGCCAAAGCCCTGATGAAAGTCAGGGCTTTTTGCTATTAAAGAGGTTCCGCAATTTTGAGGGGGATATCCATGGGCCTTTGCCGCTCGGCACTTTTGTTCGCCATTCTCGCACCTTGCTTCGCCTTTGCCACCCGTGCGCCGATCTCAGCGCCTTACAAAAATTTACGTCACCCCATTGTCGATGCGCATTTTGTCGGCCAAGAAAACTCCGCAGGCCTTCCCTCGCGAAGTGACGTCTTGGCGTTGATCCACGCGCAATCGCCGGTCAAAGATCAGCTCTATCGCGGAACCTGCTCGATTTTTTCGTCGACCGCATTGTTCGAATCCATGCTGGTTATCTCAGGTGCGGCGAATCCCCGTATCGATCTGTCGGAAGAATGGTTGCAGTATCTAACGACTCAAACGACTCCCGAAGAGGGGTCGACCTCACCTGACAATTTTGTTTTGTTGCGAGCATGGGGGCAGCCGCTCGAGAAAAGCTTGCCCTACGGTGGTGAGGCGTGGACCAGCAAGGCTCAAGGTTTGGCTTTGCGCCGCTGCGGTCATCTGCCACGTGGACCGAAATTGCGCTCCTGTTTGGTTTCGCATCGCGACCCGGATCTCCTCAATATGAAAGACGAAGAATTGCTTGATCCGAATAAAGGCTCCTATGACCCCGAATTCGTGAGCGCCCGTCATGAAGCTTTGATGGCACGCGATCAATACATGATGAAGAAAGACGCCCGTGATGGAGTCGTCGCCACTGTCAGCGAGATTCATACCTTGCTTGCGGCCGGGATTCCTCTGACGCTGGATTTGGATTTCTATTACGGAGCATGGAACCATCCGGGCGGTCCGGCAAAAGGCATTCAGCGTAGCGAAGTGTTTTGGAAAGCTGGGACGATCACCTATCCGGAAAAAGGCTCGATTGACCGCACGGGCTCCAAAGTCGATGGCGGCAGTCACTCGGTCGTGGTCGTCGGTTACGATGACGATATCGAGGTGAAGTACTGGGTGAATATGAAGAACGGCAAACGCAAGCTCTTCACACGCAAGGGTGTCTATTATATTAAGAATTCTTGGGGCACCACGGACTGGGGAGTTAATTTCTCACTCGGCGGCGAGAAGTTTCCCGGCTATGGAATGATCTTGCAGGACAATGCGCATGAGTTTGGGCAGTTCTTCCATCTGGATCTTTAACCTCGCGCGCGAGATGTGGTTTTCGATACAGTTCACCTTCGGCGCCGAAGGTGAATCAAAAACGACTTCCGGGTTGCTTTAGGAATTCGAGCTCCTCGCGGGTGGATTCGCGGCCGAGGATTTTGTTGCGGTGGGGAAAGCGGCCGAAACGTTCGATGACTTGCATGTGTCTTTTGGCGTAGTCCAAAGTTTCGTCCGCTGTTTTTTTCTGATCCGCCGGCATGCGGGCATGCAGATCTTCGAACAACCGCACGCTTTCGCGCTGGTCAGTGATGTCTTCCGAATGCTCAAAAGGCAAAATCAAAAATAGGGCATGAAATGGCGGCAGCGTATCATGCAGGCCGTTATCGAGCGCCTCACGAGCGGCTTCCAGAGCTTCGTTGTCGTAAGCAAAACTTTCCGCCTGACCACGGAAAGCATTGCGCGGGAACTGATCAAGCAAAACCACCAAGGACAAATGCCCTTCCGGCGTGGCCTTCCAAGATTCAAATTGAGTGATGTCGAAGTTTTTTAGAAGCGGGCCGAATTTATCGCGGATTTGCTTGTCGACATGCTCGCTTTTTTCAAACCACAATTGCATGCGGGGTTGTGTGCTATCGCCGAACCAGAATTTATAAATATCCTTGTAATCCACGCCCACTCCTTGGTGTTAGTGAACCGACCGCCAGTTCAAAAACGATTTCCGTTTTGCATCGACCTTAACTTCCATCCATTCAGAAGATTCATCCGTCGGCGAGCCGCTCATATTTAAGCCGACTACGCGCACTTTGTATTTGCCGGGCTTCAGCCGCAGCTTCGCGACTTGAAAGGTCGCCGGAAGGCTTAGCCACTGGCGCAGATCCGCTTGATCGGCAAGATTTGTAGCTAGCCAGGTGAGATCGCCCAGAAGTTGGTTCTTTTGACGGATTTGATCGGCCACCACGGCCTTTGTGGCGATGCCCGCCGCCCGCATGGCGATCAGCCCCGCATATTGCTCGTCCAACTGCTTGATCGCGACGTCGGTGATGCTGACTATGGTTTGCGTCAGCTCCGACGGCCCGCCTTCAACTTCAATTCGCGCTCGCGTGGTGTTGGAATAGCTGGGATAAAGCTTCGGGATCCGCGGGAAACTGGGATGCGGGCGCTTCACGGGCCCCCAACCTTGCTGGTAAATCAAAACGATTTCGCCGTTGTTCCTCAAGTCCGCGGGCTTTACGCCGGCAAACTGTTTGCGCCACTTGACCACGTCTTCGTCACGTCTGGCGGCAAGCCCGGCGCGGATCAAATCCTCTTGAAGATAGGGAATGTTCGGATTGATCTCGTAAGCTTTTTTGAAATCGATATAGGCGCTATCCCAATTGCGTTCCGCCTCCCAAATCAGCGCGGACAAATAAGACGCGAAGGGATTTTGCTGATAGTTTTTCTTTCCTTCGTATCTATATTTATAAAGCTTGTCGTTGAGCTTGCGCGTTTCAACCTGGGCTTCGTCAAGTTGGCCCTTCATCAAATAATCGATGGCAAGCATGCCGTTGAGCAAAACCTTCTCGTAGTCGTCGCCCTTGTACTGGATCATCCCTTCGTTCAAAAGCAGCGATCCGCCGATGCGGGTCACGGAATGGTAATCCTTAACTTCGGTTAGATCTTCGGCCTTCAGAAAAGCTTTGATGCTTTCGTCATAATTTTTGGCGATTTGCGAGGCCGTGCCGTACTCAAACAAATAAACAACCTGATCATCGCCGTCGGTGAAGGCTTTTTCTTTCACCTTCTCCGCCGCGACGGCCGGCTTATTTTCCTTCAGCGCCGAGCTGAATTCCTGCAATTTGGTTTGATAGCTTGCACAAGCGACGAGGGCTGGAAGAACCAGCCCCAACAACGACGCCCGAATAATAAGACGCGAATATTTAATCACGGTCTCTCTATAGATTATAGGCCTATGCGCTTCTTCTTAAATTGCTTGCGCAATTGTTTGTTGTCGGTCCATTGAACCAGCCCGGTTTTGAGGTTGGTCAGGTTCATCGTCAATTTATAATAGACGGTTTTGTCCTTGCCGGCTTCTTGCACGATCGAATCCAATCGTCCGTTCATGATGAAGTCCGCGCCGACCTGGCCGCCTTTGCCTTTTTTGGTCTCACGGCTGACCATGCCCGAATCTTGGTAATCGTATTCTTCCGAGATGTCCTCGCGCGCGGCTTTGTCGACAAAAGTCACTTTGCCCGAGCGCATAAGTTCAACCTGGAACATGTCGGTGATGCTTTGCGTGTCGATATGTTCGCTGGTTTTGTTTTGCAAGCGAGTCACCATCACGATCGGCGGGCGCTTCGCATTGGCGATCATCGGATGGGCCACAGCGCTGGCGACCAGATCGCGAACCGCATGTTGCATGTCACTTTCGGACCATTTGTCCGTCAGCAGATTGGTGTCTTCGACGTTTTCGTCGTACTGGCCTTTTACGAACTCGCGGGGTCCGCAAGACGTTAAAGCGAATGCACTAACTAATCCCAATAGTACCAAAAAATTCTTCATGAAATTTGCCTCCAAAGCTTTCTTATTCTAGGTGCTCGGATCGGTGGAGGGCAATTACAGTTCGCAAACTAGATACGGAGCAACAAGGCCTCCAGGTTGCAGGAATGAGATTAGAGGTTCGGGAGGCCGTTGTTATGAAAATCGTTTCACCCACGCAGGCTCATCTATTCTTTAAGTCCAGGTTCGGGCCTGACGTTGAAGAGTTTTGGGTGGCGGCGCTAAATTCTAAAAAGGAAGTGATCGCGGCGGCTTGTCTGTTCCGGGGAACGGTCAATCATTGCCCGTTTCATCCGCGCGATGTGTTCCGCTTCGCTTACCTACATAACGCGGTATCGATCGTTGTCGCGCACAATCATCCGAGTGGTGACGTTCGACCTTCGAGCGAAGACCTGAACGTGACCGGACAGTTATTGCAGATCGCAGTGATTTTGCAGGTACCCCTCAACGACCATCTGATCGTTTCGGGGAATAAGTATTTTAGCTTTTTGGAAAGCGGCCAATTGCATCAAGGATCTTAAAGACCCTGTTTCGCCAGTTTGTTGAGCACTTGATCGATGCTGACTTTTTGGTTGGCATTGATTTTCTTTACGCCGACCACAACCAAGTTTTGATCCAGCTGGACCTCATAACCTTTGTCGTAGGCCGATCTAATGAATTCGCGCACGAAGGTCACGCGCTCATTACGCTCAAGTTCGTTGGTCCAACGGCGATTCGCCAAGCGAGCGTTGATCTTGTCGGAAGGCGAAAGATCGGCGACCGACTGAAAATCGTCATGCAAATCTTCATAGATTTTGGCCGCAGTGTCTTCCTGATCTAATTGCACTCCGTAAACGCGGGTCTGATCGAGCGCGTAGGGTTCGACATCCAGGTCTTCTTTTTTCACATTCATATTCTCGATCTGCCGGGTCTGGGCCAGCATCTCGGATTTCAGCTGTGCCTCTTGCAGATATTTGGTCACCTTGTCGTTGGACCCGGCGCGCACCGAAGAAAGATCCTTCGAATGCAGAGCCTTGCTCTCCCGCTTGGTCGGACGGTTATTGACCACAAGACCCATGAGCGCCGCGATAGCGAGGGTTCCGATATAAATGATCATACGGCGGGGCGCGGGCGGCGCATCTTTTACGGGCGATGACGGCTTCCCTTTGTCTTCTCCAGAGCGAGGTAAGGCTCTTATTTTGATGCTTTGTTCCTGATCCATAGATTCCCCCTGCTTGCATATAAAGCAAGCCGGGGGCCAGGCGGGGCGGCCCAGGTTGCCTATTATATCGAAATGACGGGGTTTTCTCGGTTTGGTACGTCGAGTGTTTAAGCGACTGTAAAGTTTTCCATGGCTGTACCCATTTTGACTTGCTCGATGCGGCTTCGGGATAGTCCGAGCACACATATTCCTTAGGGGGAAAACAATGCGTAAATTAGCAGCTCTTGCTCTCGTTTTTTCGGCTCAGGCGTTCGCTTGTCCTGATCTCACCGGCGCCTTCACTTGCACCTATCAAGATGGCTCCAAAGAAGTGATCACGATTGCCCAAGAACAAAAGGCCGACGGTCTCGTGGTTTACAACTACAACGGTTCGATTGTTCCCACCGACAATCAAGCTTATCCCGTTCCGGACGACGCCACTTTGAAAGAGGGCACCTTCCGCGCTTGGTGTGCGAATGACTCCGCATTGAGCACACAACTGGTCGGCAAGTACTACCAAGACGGCAGCTACTTCGGCGACCTCGTGATGAACATGGACTTCAGCCTCACCGGCACCGATCTTCACCAAGTGACCAACGGCACGCTGAAAAACTCAGGCGGCGAATACCCGCTGAATGGCGACATGACCTGCGTCCGCAATCCGTAAGCACCTTTTGAAGGCGCGCCGCGACCCCAGAAGTACGGCGCGCTTTTCGCACTTCTTCAAAGCACTACAATTTAGATCGAATAAGGACCCCACGCAAAGAGGCGTGAAGGACGATTATCGGCATCTCATGGCGCCCTTGGGCCGATGGATTTGGATGTGCTTTTGATTCGAGCCATTTTTATAATTTTGATTTTGCTTGAGGCCGGCCTTGGGACATCCCTTTGGGCCTCCGACATTCCTGCACAAGGCTTCGCCGGATTTTGCGAAAGGGTGCTCATCAATTCGGGTCTTCTGCGGCCGGCGGTTCATGCCAAGCTGCACACTTCCGGGGAGCTGGCGCATGCCGAAAAATCCATCATCAAGGTGCAACTTGCCCCGTCGGAAGAGCCCACGATTTACGCCCGCACGAATCGGAGCTTACGCGATTTGCTTGAATTTGATCCGACGTATCCGTCCGAGTTCATGCGACCTGACGGGCTATTGGGGAAAAAAATCTTGGACTTGGCCTGCGGTGATGGGCGAATGGTGGAGCAGCTGCGCCGGCTTGGAGTCGATATTGTCGGCCTGGATATTTATCTGACTCCCTATCAAATGAGCCGCTCCTACTTCGTGCGCGCCAGTGGCCATGATACGGGTTTACCGGCGCAGAGCTTCGATATAGTTTTCAGCTCGCTCGGGCCCTTTTTCTATATGAATAAACATCCTGAATTTATACAGCAGCTTTACCGCGAAGTTCACCGCATTCTAAAGCCCGGAGGGGTGTTGCGTATATCGGGCATTAACCTCGATAAAGATTTCGCCGCCACCGGCACGAATCCGGAAGTGGATCTGGCCGGAACAGCTTATTGGCCGCTTCCACCCGGGTTGCGGATCAAAAACTTTCCGAAACGCTATTGGTTTACTGAATTTTCGCCGGGCGAAGGTCATCTCGCGCGCTATTGGCTTGAGATCGAGCGCGTGGATTGAAGCTAATTCGTGGGGCCTTGGACCGGCAGAATGATTTTGAATTCGGTGCCCTGGCCTATTTCACTCGACACCAAGATGTCGCCGCCGTGCTTTTGGATTACGCCGTACGAGATGCTTAAGCCCAAGCCGGTGCCATGGCCTAAGCCCTTGGTGGTGAAAAACGGATCGAAGACTTTCTCCAAAGTGGCCTTGCTCATACCTTTGCCGGTGTCGCGAATGCTGATCTCGACCCGGTCAACACCGATCTTTTTGGTGGAGATATGAATCTCGCCTTCTTCGTCGATCGCCTGTGCGGCATTGCTGAGCACATTCATGAAAACTTGATTGAGCTGGCTCGGGTAGCAGTTCACCTTGGGAATCTTTTCGAAATGTTTGACCACTTTAATACGGTTTTTCAATTCGCCGGTTAACAACTGTAGGGTGTTTTCCAGGCCTTCATGCAAATCGACTTGTTTGACTTGAGCCTCTTCAAGGCGTGAGAAATTGCGCAAGCCCAAAACAATGTCACGGGTACGGCGCGCACCGTCTTCGCAAGAGGTGATCAATTTAGGCAAATCGGTGACGATGTAATTGAGGTCGCTTTTCTTCTTTTCTTTTTCCAACTTGTCGGGCTGGTGTTCGGCGACATCGATCAGGTGAATCAGTTTCTCCGAATACTCGCGCAGGTGGGTCATGTTGGAATAAATAAAGCCGATCGGGTTATTAAGCTCGTGCGCGACGCCTGCGACCAGTTGACCCAAAGAAGCCATCTTGGCCGTATGAACAAGCTTGGCCTGCGTGTCGCGGATTTCGTTGTTGGCGCCTTCCAACTCTTGAATCTTGTCTTTAAGTGCTTTTTGCGAATCGAAGGTGCGTTTAGAAAGATCATTGAAGCCTTCCGCAAGAAGGCCGAGCTCGGTTTCGTTCTCAGTCGGGATCTGCAATAGGCCCTTGTCGAAATCGGCGTCTTCGATTGCGTTAAGTACCGAATAGATCGGACGCAAGAGCATGCGCGAGGCGATAAAACTAAGAAAGATGAGCAAGAACACGACGCCCGCGACGACCGTGTAAAAAGCCATCTTCACATTCTTCAGAACTTCGGTCGCCGCGCTTTTGGAAACGCCCAATCCCATGACAAAGGGTGCGTCACCCCACTTCAGTTCACGAAGCATTAACCGGTAAGGATTTTGACGTATATTCATTTCGAAGAAATCGCCGTCGTTAATGTGCGACGTGAAAACCTCGGGTTTATACAACTCAAGGTCGTCGTGGGTTGCAACAATTGTCGGCTTGCCGATTTGAAAGAAAAATATTTCGGCGCTCAGACGGTTGCGAATATTTTTTAGCGTTCCTTCGTCGATCGTCATCGCCATTTCGACGTAGCCGACCAGCTTCCCGCCCGTACCATAGATCTTATTGAACACCGAAAGTTCCATATAGGAGTTACGGGCATTATCGGGGTTGGTCGTGGCCTCGCTGGAGAAATCGATCAAGAAAATCGTATCCTTATTTTGCAGCGCTTTGAGCAAAGGCTCATTCATCTCGACACCGGCTTCGAGGTTTTCTTGCCGCTGCACTTGCCCGCGCTCGTCTTTAGAGAGGGCGATTTCGAGTCGGGCATCGCGGTTAAAAACCCAAACCCGGTGCGAATGAGTTCCTTTGAACCAACGCTTAAGGCCCTCGCGCGCCTGATCCACTTTGTTCGACGACATATAGAAAATCAGAGTGCGGTCGGAAGACACGTCCGTGCTTTCGCTGACTAGTGATTTTTGAAAGTCTTCAAGGATCTGGCCGATCTCACGTGCGTTGCCGAGCAGCCGGGTCGAAAGCTCTTGATCGATCGCCTGTTCGTACTTCACCAAGGAATAGCCGGTGATAAAAGCGAGCGGCACCACTGAAAAAATCAGCAGCCACAGAATTAAAATTGTGCGTAACGACTTACGGGGTCTCTGCCGAGCCTTCATGAGTAACCGCATCCTTTACTGTAAGGATAATGCGGATTTGCCCTTCTGGCATCACTCGGGGGTTGCGTTCCTTGCTGAACCGGACTGGACCAAAGGTGCCCAAAAAGAGTTCAAGCTCCGAGAAGTTAGACTCTGGTAGTGAAAAGTGGAAGTACGATTGATCCGGGCGCCGCAACCAACCCAGCTCCACGTTCCCCGCCACTTTTCCATCAAGCGAAACAATTTTGTCGCGGATCGCGGGCCATGAGTTCGTGAAGTCGGTCACATCGATCTCGCCACGCATAATAAAACCGCGGGCGGAGGCGGGCGCTTCGGTTTTTTGATTCGAAGCCTCCTCGGCTTTGGCCACGGCTGGCGTGACTTTTACCGGCGGCGGCGCGGACGGAACTACGGGAGTCGGCGTCGGAACGACAGGAGCTACCACCACGGCCGAATTCACCACGGGCTTTGCCGGTGGCGGCGCGGCTTCAGGCTGCGGATTCGCCGCGATGGCTTCATGGGCCGGCCCCAGCATCTCCGGCTCATTCTGCAATTGCTGAGCTAAAATCACATCGTTCGATTCGCGCGCTTTCCAAGGCTTCGTCACGATCAAGCCAGTGACGATGGTCGCTACGATAAAAATATACGGCAACATTTTCCAGCCGCGCTGGGAGGACCACATGGTCCATTCGCGCAGCTGTTTTTGCCAATGCGGTTCAAAGTCGAGCAAGGCCTGATGAAGTCGCATTGAGACTTCCAACTGCGCCGCCCGCTGTGAATAAGCGAGTCCCCTTTTTAATTTATCAAGTTCGCGCTGCGACTCTTTACAGTCCGCAAGGTGCTCGCGGATATCATCTTGGCGGCGTGAATCCAAAAAGCCCGAAACGTATTCGTATAACAGCTCTTGGCAGAGGAAGCGGGTCATTTTTTTATGCTTCACTTCAACTTCGGGGCTAGAGCTCAAGATAGCCCCCTAAGTGCCTAAGCCCCCGCCCCACCCGGTAGCGAACCGTGCCGGTCGTGACGCCGAGCCCGTCGGCGATTTCTTCTTCACTGAAATTTAAGATTTTAGAAAACAAAACCGCTTCGACTTCGGTGCTTTCCCCGGCAGCCAAAAAGCTTGTCCAGGAATTCAGATCGAAGTCTTTTGGCAGAACGAATCCTTTTTCGACCGCCGACGCTTTTCCACGCATGGATTTAAGCCTGGGTTTCCATTTGCTCAGCACTTGCACCCAGCGTGCGCGATGCTGAAAATCCAACCAATCATTATGTTTCAAGTCGGTCAGCGCCTTCAATGAGGCGGTGAAACTGATTTGCTCATCAAGCGAGGAAAAATAGAAATACTTCGCCACCGTGTCGATGACTGAAGCTTCCATCAAGATTAATCCACCGTGAGTTGTTTGAGGAGATCGATATCTTCGAGGACCTTGCCCGAGCCGAGTACGACACAAGATAAAGGATCTTCGGCGATCGTCACTGGTAAACCCGTTCGCTCTCTCAAAAGAACGTCTAAGTTAGACAATAAAGCACCGCCGCCCGTAAGCACGATGCCGTTATCGACGATGTCGGAAGCCAATTCGGGAGGAGTCTTTTCAAGCGCCGTGCGGACCGCGTCCACCACTTCACTTAAAGGATCCATAAGCGCGTCGTTCACTTGTGACGAAGTGATTTCGATCGTCTTAGGCGCGCCGGCAACAAGGTCGCGGCCTTTGATTTCCATCGAACGCTCTTCTTCAAAAGGATACGCGTTGCCGATCTGAATTTTAATTTGTTCCGCTGAACGCTCACCAATCAAAAGGTTAAACTGTCTTCTGACATAATTGACGATGGCTTCGTCGAATTTATCGCCGGCCACTTTAATCGATTTGCAATACACGATACCGCCGAGTGAAATCACCGCGACACCCGTAGTACCGCCGCCCATATCGACAACCATGCTGCCGGTGGGTTCGGTAATCGGAAGGCCTGCGCCTATTGCCGCGGCCATCGGCTCTTCGATCAAATAAACCTCGCGCGCGCCGGCCGAGTGTGCCGATTCTTTCACCGCGCGTTTTTCCACCTGCGTGATTCCATAAGGAACGCAGATGATGATGCGCGGGCGGATGAAGCTTTTCTTTTGTCCGGTGGATTTGCCGATGAAATATCTCAGCATGGATTGCGTGACTTCGAAGTCGGCGATAACGCCGTCTTTGATCGGTCGAATCGCCACGATACTGCCGGGAGTTCTTCCGAGCATTTCTTTGGCTTCTTTGCCGACCGCCATCACGCGATTTTGTCCACCGCGCGCATTTTTTTGCACGGCGACTACGGAAGGTTCATCGAGAATAATGCCGCGACCCTTCGCGAAAACTAATGTGTTCGCGGTGCCAAGATCGATGGCAATATCATTGGAGAAATACTCAGTAATTTTATCTACAAACGACATTTTGTAACTTTAGGGCACTCTAAATAGTGGGTCAACTTGAGAAGGCGGCGAATTCCCAAGTGATTTTGTTCTGCAGAGCATTAATTTCTTCAAGCTGTTCCGCCGCCGACCAGCCCAAAAGTTGACCCATAGCCGCGGCGATGGCGTGCACAAAAGGTAGGCCGTGATCTTGGCGGCTCAAAAC
>CAZVOP010000018.1:0-50273 GCA_964628445.1 uncultured Pseudobdellovibrionaceae bacterium
TTCATGCCGGCCTGGCTCGGATTACATCTTTATTTTACACCGGCCCGCAAAGGTGAGGCGCTGTTTCTTTTTATTCTGGGACTCTTTGGTTTTGCGCTCGACACGCTATTTATATATGCCGGGATTTTCCGTATCGTGCCGGAGGTTCACTTCGCGCCGGCATGGCTCGTCTGCATGTGGATTCTTTTGGGTATCACGTTCGAGAGCATGCTGATGATGCGGCGAAAACTTTATTTGATTTGCCTGATGGGGCTGATGAGCGGCCCGCTCTCCTATTTGTTCGCGCAAGCCGTCGACATCTTGGCTTACACGGATCCGAAATGGATCACGATGACCTTGCATGGGATGATTTGGGCCTTGCTGATGCCTTTGCTCTTCACGGTCAGGGATTTTGCACTGGCACTTACTTCGCCGAGCCATCCGACGGCATCGGCAATACCGCGGGGGGTGTTGCCTTTTCCGCGTCCGCCGGTTGAGACGGTTCAGGCTCATCCGTCAAAGGCTTCCCCGGACACCGACTAAGTTCCAAAATGCGTGCATTATAGAAAGTGTTCGCCAAGCTTAAGCGCCACGGCGGATAACGATACAGGCGCGCTTCGACGCAAAAACCTTTTTTGGCCACTTGCCATTGACGGTCTTCCGAACTTGCGGCGTAAAGTTTGCCGTCATCGCTTTGGATTAAAATGGAATACGAATGCAATTGCTCTTGGGTCACGCGGCTCGTGATGATCGCCTGCGGATCGGTTACGCGCTCGACATTCAGGATTTCTCCCCTGACGACTTTCGAAAATACCCAGCCGTAGTTGGTGACCACGAAAATCGCGATGGCGACGACCGCCGCCGTCCCTATCAATAATTTAATTGCGCCTTTGATCTTTTTCATGAAGACCAACTTGTCACAATCAAAGATAGCGGTCAAAGATCTTCTTGTAATGGGCCTGCACGGATTCAAGATCGACGCGGTTAAAAAAGCTCGAAAAACTCATCCATACCGCTAAGCCATTCAGATCGCGGAAATGCGGCGGCAAAAAGCGCGGTGCTTCAATTAATCCTTCGCGATGCTTGGCGCACAACATGGGTACGTCCTCCACATTCAGTTTACCGACAAACAGAAATGGAATGAGCTCAGGGATATGGGCGCGGATGCTGGAGCGTAAAAAATTGTAATTTTCAACGAAGCCCTTGCAATAAGAAATATCCTTAGTGAAGGGCGCCCCGCCTTCCAAAGTCCCGCCGCGGAAAACGCGGAAGGCGTTGGCCATGCACTCCCGCTCGGTATAGCCCTCGGTGCGCATGTACTCGATGATGTCGAGGAGGCTCGCGCCGTCTTCGGCCTTTTCGATCGCAATAATGCGATCGTTGATTTGTTTGGCGCGCGAAATAAAACTACGGAACGTGAAGATCTCCATGATGACCGCCAGGCCCTCTTGTGTCGACGCGCAACGCGGAGGCCCGATGGACAAGAAATCGCAAACGGGTTGCGCGCGCCCATTCAAGGTTGTGCCGACGTGCACCCAACCTTCATGCACTTCGTAAATGTCCACATCGCGCATCGAGAACATGGCGCCCTGGCGAATCTTCACCTTGTCGCCGCCCGCCGCGGCGTCGGCCACGATGCCGTCCGAAAGCTTGGCCAGAACTTTGCCGTCGACAAAATATTGACTCAACCGTTCGTTCAAAATTCGAACTGCAGTCTCGGCATTCACATCTTCCGGATAGATCACCTGTGGAATGGTCGGGGCGATCCCGGACAGAATGTCATAGAGCATATGCGACATCTCGGCGATCGTGTTGGAATCCTGTATAAAGCAATCTTTCGGGCTGCCGTAAAGTTCACGTGAATACTTATAGAAATCGGGCCTACCGCGGTTTTTCAACATCTCGACGACTGTAATATACTCGTCGCACATTTTCTGAAGATGAACGCCTAAGTCATCGTTTGCGCCGAGGTTCAACGCGATGTCCTTTTTGATCATCTTCAATTCAAGCAATTTTTCGACCGGTTTAAAGCCAAGCTCGATGCCTTCGTAATGCTCGAGGGCACCTTTGGGAATGTCCTTGAAATTCGATTTGAGAAGTTCTTCTTCCCAGGCTTCGTGAATACGAATGCTGTTGAGGATCCGAATCGGCTTTTGCGCTTCGACCAATTTGCGTGAAGCGCTTTTGACTTTCTCTTTATACGTGATCAGCGACATGCCTAGAAGTAGAACGAAAATTTGCCGGTGAGGCGGCCGGTCTCAAACAAACGCGCGTACTCAAGCCCAAACTTCACCAGACCGAGTTTTGCTTCCGAACCCAAGATAATTAATCCGCTGGATTTTTTTTCGGATGCGGAACTGGTCGCGTACGCACCGTTAAACACCGTGCTCGAGCCACTCACGTCCAAATCACCTTTCGCACTGGCCACGCCAAGGCCAATATAAGGTTCAAACACGGCAAAGTTTTTGCTGACCAATGCGGTGAGCGCGAACACCGAATCGTCGAAAGCAAAAGTCGTGGGCACGGATTGAATCGTGCTTTTAAAATCGGCCTTAGTGCGGGTCGTCTGCACTTTAATGGCGACATCGACGGGCCATGCAAAAAACAATTCGCTCGGCGTCCATTTGGCCGCCATGCTGAACGAACTCATTTTGAATTCATCGCTGCCGACTTTGGGAATCAGGCCCGCCTCAAGCGTGAGAGCAAACGGAACCGTCACCACCCCCAGCAGTTCGGCATGGGGAAGACGCTCCACTTTCGCCGGATCGCTGGGATCCGCTTGCTTGGCCAGATCATGGATATGCGGAGTGTTGGCGACGCCTGCAACCAATCCTAACTCAAAGCCCCAAACCTGGCCGAGGGCCGCCGCACCCGTCACCGACGTGTGCATAAAGTTGGCGGAGAAGTCGCCGACAATCTTTTGCATGTCCTCTTTGTTCAGATTTTGAAACTTAATGCTGTCGGCGAATGCCGAAAAATTAAGCGTCAAGCCCACAACTAAACCCAAGATGCATCGTGATCGATTCATAAACCCTCCGTAAAAAATATCTTATCCATCGGATAATGCTCACTCTAGTCGTTTTAGTAGCTTAACGCGCACTGTCCTGTAATTACTTCTTACTGGTTCCATTTTCGCATTCTCTTTTACATAGGTGAAACAAGCCCCTACCTTGGCTCCGGGGAACAAGGGGGGAATATGAATTTACAACTGGGTGGACGTCTTCTTTTTATCGCGGTGATTGCAGCAAGCACGGCCTGCACCAAATCAAAACCTGTTTCAGATCAGCCGGCTGATCATCAAGATATTTTTAGCAACCGCCCGATTCACGCCGTGCCCGATGTTTTCGTGGTCACACTGAATGCACCTGCGCTTCTCACCGTCGCCAAAAAAACCTCGAACGGCTGGGAGATCCCCGCTTCCGCAAAAGCGGACGTGCTTAATGAGCAAGCCCAGTTCGAACAAAAAATAAAAAATATCAGCGCGCAAGCGCAAATCATCTATCGCTACCGCATGACTTTAAACGCTCTTGCGATTTACGCGCCTGCGGATGCACTTCCACAGATTGCTGCGATCGCCGGTGTGCGCGGTGTGGCGCCGGCACGTGAATTGGGCCGGCCGTTGGCCACCGATATTTCCGCGGCTGACCCCGTGCAAAAGGTCAATTCGGCAACGTTCATCGGCGCGAATGAAGCGTACGCACAAGGATTCACCGGTCGCGGCATGCGCATCGGCGTCCTCGACACCGGCATCGATTTCACTCACAAAATGCTCGGCGGCAGCGGTAATCCCAGCGATTTCAGCGCTGTGAATCCGGCACAAGCTTCGCCGTTTTTCCCGAATAACAAAGTGATCGGTGGATTGGATCTTGTCGGCACTGAATTTAACGCCGCATCGACACTCCCCGCTGAGCGCCTTCCGCACCCCGACAGCAACCCTATCGATGAAGCCGGCCACGGCAGTCACGTCGCGGGAACGATCGCCGGCATCGGCGACGGTGTGGACAGCTTCGATGGTGTCGCTAAAGACGCGCAACTGTATGCCATTAAAGTTTTCGGCAAAAATGGCTCGACGATGGACGCCGTCGTCATCGCGGGCTTTGAATATGCCGCAGATCCTAACGGCGACTTAGATCCTTCCGACCAGCTTGACGTCATCAATTTATCTTTGGGCGGCGGTTTCGGTCAGCCGCAAATTCTCTACACCGAAGCAGTCAGAAATTTGAGCCGCGCAGGCACGGTCGTGGTGTGCTCGGCCGGCAATTCGGGCGCGGTTGACTATATAGTCGGCGCACCTGGCACCAGCGACGAAGCGATTTCGGTGGCGGCAAGTATCGATGGGTCGCCTCACAACTGGCAATTCAGTTCGGTACGCTTCATTACGGCCGCTAATCCCGACATGTTGGTCAAAGCGGTCGAGGGTGGAACGACCAAACCCATTGCTGAATTGATGACACCGGTCGAAGGCGAATTGGTCGATATCGGCCTTGCCGACACCGAACTCACTCCGGAAGTGAAAGCCAAACTGCAGGGCAATATCGCCTTTATCTCGCGCGGAAAAATTCCATTTGCGCAAAAGCTGGCCCTTGCCGTGGCCAATGGCGCAGCCGGCGTAGTCGTCTACAACAACGATCCGGGCAAACCGATCGTTATGGGCGGCGACGTCAATTTGGCTAT
The DNA here is from genome assembly GCA_964628445.1 of uncultured Pseudobdellovibrionaceae bacterium. Lineage (GTDB taxonomy): Bacteria > Bdellovibrionota > Bdellovibrionia > Bdellovibrionales > UBA1609 > JALHOQ01. The sequence goes on from CAZVOP010000018.1 coordinate 4,654, forward strand.
CCCAGGCATCATGATCACCCAAGCTTTGGGGATGAACTTTTTAGCCGAGATGAAAACCGGAGCCGCGGTCCGCATTCAATTTGTGACCGGTAAAAAAATCGAAGAACCCGATCTGATCGACAGCATAACCGAGTTCTCGTCAAAAGGTCCGCGCTCTGAAGACAACTTGCTCAAACCCGAAATCGCGGCACCTGGCTCACGCGTGATTTCCGCGGCGATGGGGCAAGGAACCAAAACCGTGCAAATGGACGGCACCAGCATGGCCGCCCCGCATATGTCGGGCGCCATGGCGCTGATCAAGCAAGCCCGTCCCGGTTTAACTTCGGAAGAACTGAAATCGCTCGCGATGAGCTCGAGCAAGATTTTAAATAATAAACAAGGCTTGGTCGCAACCACTCTTCAAGGAGCGGGACGCGTCCAAATCGATCAAGCTTTAAAGAGCCCAATTGTCATTACGCCCGCTTCACTCAGCCTCGGCGGAATCGCACTTCAAGACACGCGCAGCGAAGTTCGTAAACTGACTTTGCACAACTTGACCGCGCAAGAAATCACTTTGGATTTAAGCAGCGAAGCCTCGTCAGGACTCGCGCTGAATCTTTCTTCCGCGCAAGTCACGCTTCCGGCAAACGGCTCGGTGGACGTGAATGTGAATGCGGTAATCACTATGACCAGCCCGCAAACCGCCGTGCAGGAACTCGATGGCCGCGTGAAGATCCAACAAAACGGCGCGTTGGTTGCCCAAGTGCCGGCATTGGCGATTCGCACCAAGGCTTCGATGATCCGCACGCCCCAAACATCCGTCAGCGGACCTATCGCCCTGACGAATTCGAGTCCCGTGATGGGCATGGCTTTGGCCTTCAATCTACTCGGCGAAGACACTCGCAAAGAAACGCCCTCGCCGTCGCAAAGCTGGAAGAGCCGCTCCTGCGATTTGCAAAGCGTCGGTTACCGCACGATCAAAAAGCAGACGAACAGCGGCCCGGTTGACGTGATTCAGTTCGGCTTCAAGCTTTTCACTCCGATGACCACTTGGCAGACGTGCGAACTTTCGGTGCTGATCGATGCCGACGGCGACGGCGTTCCCGATCAAGAACTCGCGGGAGTTCTTGGCGCGAACATAGAAGGCCTGGGGCAGGTTCCGTTCGCGTCCATACTATTGGATGCGGCAAAGGCCCGCTCGATCCGCTTAACGTATGAGATGGCTTTAAGCGCCGGCACCAAAACGGAATTGGATTACAAGGGCGCCGTGCTCGGCGGCTCAGGCATGGCCCCGTTTGAACACTCGACACTCGCCGTGGTCGAAGCTCCGGTCCAATTGCTGGCGAAAAGCAAAGACGGCAAACTGAACGTCAAAGTCGCGGCACTCTTGCAAGGCGGCGACGCTGTCGAGGCCGATGACTATTTGGGAGCCAGCTCCGGATCGTATATGAAGATCGACGCCGAAGCCTCAGCCCAGCCGTTCTTCGGCATGAGTGAATTCAGCATCGTGCCCGCCACCGGCGGATCGTCGACGGTCACTCGCGGATCCACATTTGGAAAATTGATTTTGTATTATCCGATGAATCCCATCAACGGAACCACGGACACTCAGTTTCAAATTCTCGATTAGTGCTTACCTGGCGGCCAGATATGGCCGCCATGCGATCGGCAAAACGTTGTCTTCCAGTTCCAGGTCGCGATTGGGAAGCCAGCGCGGTTTTTCGGGCGTCGACAATAAACGCAAATTGGCTTTCTCCGGGCTCTTGTCACCCTTGCGGTTGTTGCACTTAGAGCAAGCGGTCACCACGTTCGTCCATTCATTGCGGCCGCCTTTTGAAAGCGGCACGACGTGATCGACGGTCAGTTTTTTCTCGGGAAATTTTGAATAGCAGTATTGGCAGGTATGATTGTCGCGCAAAAAGATATTCTGTCGCGACAAACGAACGCTCAATGACAAGTAAGGCCGAATGTACTGCTTGAGGCGAACTACCGCGGGAAGGTGGTAAGAGCGGCTGGGAGAGCTGACCGTGGTGGTGTGGAATTCGAGCACTTCCACTTTACCTTGAAACCACAGAATCATCGCCTTGCGCCAATTAACTACCTTAATTGGCTCATAGCCGGAATTCAGGATCAGAGCGCCGGAAAGACTGCGATTGAAGGCTGCCCCCTTGCTTCTTATTTAATTTTGAGGGAGATCAAGCGCAAAATCAAGTCCTGCAGATGCAATACGAACTTATACCTCGCAGAAGAAAAAACGAACCTTGATTGTAGGATAACGAGACAGGTTCAATTTAAAAACCCGCCTTTTGGGCGGGTCTTATTGTCGCTCGGATTGTGAACCGGAATTTTACAGAGTTAACAACCGCATCTTGATTTCAGCGATGAAGTTCTTAATATCGCCCATCACCAAGTAATCAATCGCGAAGTTGGCCACCCAGCCCCAGCCCGGAATGAAGCTGGTTAAACCTGAAATCACCTTATCAAGTGCTGCGACCGCGAGATCCAATTTGCCGGCAAGAGACTGCATGCCTACGCGAAATTGTGTCTCCATCGAGTCAATCTTGCTCAGCTGTACCATGATTTCAGAAATCATCGCCGCCTGCGCGGGATTGTTGTGATCAAGGCGGCTCAACGCGGTCAACAAAGCTTGGCGTGCGTCCGTGAATTTCGCTTTAACGTTTTCAACCTTAAGAAAGACCGTGTCGAAAGTGGCGCGCAACTTGTCCACGATCGGCGAGAGCAAACCCGCTGTCTGCGTGTCCGAAGATGTTCCGCCCTTCATAAATAAACTTAGGTTGATGTTGCCGTTTTCATCTTGGATGGCCTTCAAGGCCTGTTGCGCTTCAATCATCGCGGTCTGAGCATCGTCGTTGGCTTGCTGAGCCTTGGCCAATTCAGAATCTATATTTACTGATTGGGCACCATTGCTCGACAATCCGTTGCTTTTGAATCCTTGTCCGCAGCCCATTAATCCGGCGGCGAAAACAGTGATCACACTTCCTGTAAGAATATTCATTTGTTTAGTCATTAGTGCCTCCATCGAATCGATCTACGATTCTGACGAAGGAGGTTATTGCAAGCGTGGGGCCTGGACTTCGGTCTAGGGCGAGGGCTCTTGATCGAGGATTGTTTTAAGAATTGTCGAAACTATTCCATGCGTCGATATCTTGTTCTCCATGAGTAGGATTTCCCGTCCGGCTTTGATACGGAATCACGCATAAGGAACCAGTGCACTTGATTGAGTAGCAAAATTCTGATTAAGAATCCGACAAAAAGCCCTAACCCCGCCCCCGCCAGCACATCGGTTGGATAATGAACTCCCAAAACGAAACGGCTGAGCGCCACCAGTGGCGCGAAAATGTAAAAGAAATAACTGCCGCCGCTGAAATACCAAGCTAAGACGGCCGCCGCGGCAAAAGCGTTCGCCGCATGATTGGAAGGAAAGCTCGGCCCATGCGCCTGCCCGACCTTACGTACCCAAGATGAGATTTCCGGATTTTGAAAAGGGCGTGGACGGTTCACCTGCGCCTTGACGACCCGGTAACTGACAGCATCCGCGATACCCAACGCAAGCGCCAAAGCCAACAACAGCTTGATCGCATGCCCTCTATATATATAGAGCAATCCCAGAAGCAAAACCGGAAAGACCACGAACTGCACCAGCATCTGTTTATGCAGTTGGGTGATCAACAACCAAAACTGATCCAAAGTGGGATCGCCCCAATCGACGTTGAAAAGATGAAGGATCTGATAATCGAACTGCTTTAAGGGATCAAACATGGCGGAGCCGTTCACACACCAGATACCAGGTGGGTTTGCGTCTCTGATTGTGTTTGGGATTCATGGAATAAAGCAGCCGGTCGATGAGAGAGCCTGCGGAGCGGATCTTGCCGCAGCTCGCCTCCAAAGTGTTGATGCCTTCTAAAGCGCGCAGTTCATCGCGCGACTCTTCGTCGGACGTCAGCAGCACCGCAGCCTTAAACACCGGATTTGTGCCCAGCGCCTCGTCCACGCTGTGCGCGTTCAAATCTTCACGCTCAATTTTCTTAAGCTCACTTGGCGGACGCAAAAAATAAAACTGAAAGCGCGACCTACCGAACAGCGAATCGTTATCGAGGTAAATGAGCTCACCGTACTTCTTTTGCGCATAGGCCGGCGGTTCAATCTCCCCTTCTTGCGTGTTCAGCAAGCAGACGATGACAAGCCCCAGTACAGTCACGCCAAAAAGGACCGGTGAATAAATCCTGCGCGCCCACTTATTGAACGCACCCGCGGCCCACAAATAAGCCACCGCCCACAGCTCGATGCCGAGGACCGGATATAAAAAGCGCTCTTCCTTATGCGCGACCAAACTGTGAATGCCCACAAATAACAGCGCCGGGAAAAGCACGCGCCAATGCCTCATCCACAAAGATTTTAGCGAGCGATAAAAAACGAACGAAAACGGCGCAAGCCCGATCGCCAAAACAAAAAGCCACGGGTTATACCAGGGGCTGACGCCATATTTTGCGCCGCCGCCCTCATTCTCACTCAAATAAATAAGAAGAGTCCCAAGAGGGGCCTTGCCGCTATAATAATCAATCAACGCTTGGGCGCCAAGGGTAACCAAACCCGCAAGCGCACCCGCGAAGACCGCGCGCCATTTTTTATCGAGCAAAAAAATCGCGCCAACCGTCAAGTACACCAACCCCACATGAAAGCGGAAAAGTGTCGCCGCCCCTAAACTTAAAAAGCCCAGGCACCAATACCCAAGGGAGGATTTGGAATTGACTCGGCAGCTTTCCAAAATGCCTAGCCCCAACAAAACAAGAGACATGGCCACGGACTCGCCAAAGGCGCGGGTTCCGACAAAAGGCATTAAAGGAAAAACCGCGACCAAATAGAGCGCCAGCGGCGGAAATAATTTTGAGCGGCTACCGCGCACATATAAATATGTTCCATAAATCCCAAGTAAGCTGGTCGCGCCCAATCCCAAGTACATGGCACGCACTTGAGCTAACGCCGAAACGCCGCCCAACCACGAAGCCGCACTCACGAATAGACTTAAAAACCAGACAAGCAGATGGCTGCGGTAATCCGGCAGATCCAAGGGAAGGCCTGCAAAGAATTGGTAAGCGGGATATACACCGTGCTTGTAATCATCGAGCGCTTGCGGGCCATAGACAAACCACGCGCTCAAGATACGCAAGACACCGCCCGCAAAAAGCGCGCGGTAAAAATGCACGGGCAAACTGGAATCAGCGAGATAGCGGCGCAGCCAACGGGGCATTTAAAATTCTCCTCAATCCGCCGGCGACGTGCTCCGGTCTGATGTCACGCATGCATTTATGAAATTCAGGATTCACGCACGGACCCTGCCCATGTTTGCTACACGGACGGCACCACAAATCCAACTCATAAATCTTGGTCAGCGGCCGGCTGGGAAAACCAAAGGGCGCAGGCCCCATTAAAGCCAGGCACGGCTTACCGATTTGTTCGGCGACATGCATTAAGCCGGTGTCGTTGGAGATCAAAACGCGCGAGAGCGCGATGACTTCAGCGGAGCCAAGCAAAGGCAGACGGCCGGCAAGATTCAAAACACGTGAGGGGTCGGCCGAAACCAGTTCCTGTAAAAAATCATCCTTCGGGCCACCAAGAACGACAAATTGTGTTTCTGGAAACATCTGAATCAAAGCTTTCCAATGCGTTAGGGGCCAACGCTTCAATTCAAAAGCCGCCGAAGGCGCAAGCGTCACAAAGTTCTTAAAGTGTGAGGGAAGGACCTCGCGCGCTTTCTCCAGCCACTCTCCGCCAAGCACCAGCTGCGGCGGCTTCGGCGCATCCGTGGGTAGACCCCACTTCACTAAGGGTTCCAGCAAAGCAAACTGCCCCGAAAACGGTTTGGGAAATAAATTGCGGCGAAATTTAAAAAGCATGAACCGCCGCCAGCGGTAAATCGAGCGGCGTAAAAATTTATGCCGGCCGGTCCATACCCGCCATGACAAAAAACCGTTCAACATCCCGCTCAAAATATGGGAGCGCAGGTTGTTGTGCGCATCATAGACGTGCGTGTACTTTTCTTTTCGAAGCGCGCAGCCCAATTCAAGCAGTTTGAAAAATCCCGCCTTGGGCTGGATGGTCCACACCTTAGCCACTTTCGGATGGGTTTGAATCAGCGGGGCAAATTCTGCGCGCGTCACCCAATGGATTTCGGCTTCTGGGAGCGATTCACCAATACGGCCGGCCACGCTAAGCGTTTGCAAAACATCGCCGAAACTGGAGAATCTTAATATCAGGACTTTCATTCACCGCCAGCTTAGCGGTTTTCGCGCGACAGGTAAACCTGATTACGGGTGTAGAACGAGCGTTTAAGCTTCATGAATTTTTCGACGGTGGCCTTTTTGCCCAGTTGCTTCTGAAGCTCCTTTATAAACTGGCTTTCACGCTGTCGCATTTGGCCGACTCGGTCACTTTCTTGTGCGGGGCCGATGGAATTACGGATGCGGCCGAGATCTTGGATCAGGACGAGTTCGTTGGTGGCGATGCTGCCGAGCGCGCGCGCAGTCAGCTTCCACTCGCCACGCCCGACTTTATTCAAATTTTTGATCCAAAGCGCGCGAAAATCCATGTTCAGCTCAGCGTCGACATAATTGACGGTGAACAAAACATTGTCCGTATAAGTCTTTTTAAACGATTTGTCTTGCGGCGGACTGACCGCCTTTTTTGCGGCGACCGGCGCTTGGGGCGGAGGACGGCGCGCGGCCGGAGGAGGAGCCAATTGTTCGGGCTGCATCGGGGGTGCACTGACCGGTATTTGGCTTGCGGTCGCTCGCGACCCCTCGATACCGCGCGGTTTAAACTTCACGAACCATACCGCGCCAAGGATCAGGGCGAAGGCAAATCCAAAAACCGCAATTTTGCTCCACAGCGAGTCTTTATCACGATGGCGAGGGCCTGGGGGATTCTTGCCGACCTTTTTTATGCCGGTTTGCGTTTGCGGCCTGATCCGACTGACTTGCGTGTCGGCTTTAAGCGGCGCTTCCGGGGGGAGCGCCATCTGCGGCTCCTGCTCGCCAAGCAATTGCTTGCGGAAAATTTCATTTAAATCCGCTTCCCATTCCAACATCATGTCTTTCGAAAGCGGGCGCGTGATCCATGCTTTCACTTTTTGCGCATTTAAGACATGAACATCGGCGCCAAGGTGTTTCACCGCGGCGCGCTTCCACTCGGCAAGCTTGCGCTGATCTTCTTCGCGCTGCTCTTTCAGTTCACGTAGCGACTTAAGCTTGAGCTCGGCGAGCTCATTTTCAAGTTGCTTGCGATAATTTTTTTTGTCGACGTCCACTTGGTTGAACGAGTCTTTTAATTTCTTCTTTTCCATGCTGAGCTTGTTGACTTCCGCACGCAGCACGTCCGTCTCTTTACGCAAATCTTCGCCGGCGCCCTTATCCAGCCGCGCCATTTGCAATTGCAGCTTCAACTCCGCCAATTCGCGGCCCATTTTCTCTACATCGGGATCATTCGGCACGATGCCTTTAATGTCGGTTGCGGTAAATTCATCTAAATCCACTTTTGGATTCACCACGGGCGCACGCACCAAATTCGGCTCTAAGCTCAAAGTCGCCGGGCACTGCCCCAATTTCAGCACATCGAGTTCGCGCACCAGCATCGGCTTAAGCGCGGGAAGGTGAATGCCGTTAATCGCGGAACCCGTGCTCGAGCTTAAATCCTGCACCCAAATGCGGCCGCCCTCGCACCATGCGCGAATGTGCTCCGGCTGCACCGATGGATGGTTAAGCACCACGTCACAATGCGGAGCGCTTCCGACCGTCGCCGTAGTCTTGGCGATGGCAACCAGATGCGTGCCTTTAGCATCAAAAATTTTAATCTTCAGAGAGACATTCATAGCTCTAATAAAATCGGAAAATTTTGACTCGAAGAATACGGGACCTTAGACTTAAGTTCCGTATTCTAACCAGACTTAGGGAGGCTCTTTATGCGTTTTTGTCTTTTGATCGCCATTTCAGGACTGATGGCCGCTTGTGCTTCGGGTAATAAATCGACAACGACGGTGCCGGCAGGGCCCGCAACGGATCAACAACCCGTGAGTGCCGCAAAGAGCGAACCGATCGCGACCAAGACGTCGAAAGTGGAATGCACACACGGTGCGGATTCACGCGCGCTCGAACTACGCGAAAAACTTAAAGGTTGCGAAGTGGGTTACACCAAAAACGGCAAAGAAGCCGTGGTCGCAACCAGCATTAAAGGAAACTCGCACTGCGAAGCTTCTATGACTAAAATAAAAAGCAACCTGGTTGCGGCTGGATTCACCTGCAAGTAACTGGACCATAGTCCTTTTCCGCGTTGGTTTTCTGTCATAAATGTAAACAGATCACACGAACGACGTCTTCCTTGTTAGCCTTGAAGCAACAACAACAAGGAAGATATTCGCTTGCGCACGCTACGTTTCATAACGTGCCTTGTTCTCCTGACCGGCCTACAACAGGCTTTCGCCGCACGTCTTTCTGCTGAAATCAGCTACTACCCCTCCGACTTTTACCGCCATGTTGAAAACGGTGAACGGGATGCCGCTTTGAAAGCGGAGCTTTTCAAAATTCTCTCTCTCATTCACGTCCAGTCCAATGGCGCAAATGACCGGCTGGCGACATCTTGCGCGAATCCGAAGGCATGTGTGAAACACATCAGCCTTGGTTACACGGCCGCGCGCCGTTTACTTTTCGGAAACTTACACCTCGTCGAAAGCACGCCCGGCGCCTATGCCATCCGCGACGTGTACTGCCAAAAGACCGTTACCAAACGTGACTTCACCTCGCGTCCACCAGGCCCCGGCCAAATCCCCGATCCAGCGGTGCTTAACGCCGAACACACCTGGCCACAGAGTAAGTTTTCCGCCAAATTCGACCGCACTTTGCAAAAATCGGATCTTCATATTCTCTTTCCCGTGCTCTCCAACGCCAATTCTTCGCGTAACAATAATGAATTCGGCGATGTCGTTACTCCTCTCAGCTCACCTTGCAAAGAGTCCGTACGCGGCTACACGGCGCGCGGGGGCAGTCAGGTCTTCTTCGAAGTTCCGGATCAACATAAGGGCAATGTGGCTCGCGCCATCTTCTACTTCTCGACCCGTTACAATTTACCGGTCGGCTCCCTTCAGGAAGATAGCCTAAGGGCTTGGCACCGTTTGGATCCGGTGGATGATGCCGAAAGAACAAGAAACGCCACAATTTTCAGCAATCAGTTCGACCGCAATCCTTTTATCGACCATCCTGAGCTGGTCGAGTTGATATCTGACTTCTAAGGTCGCAAAATAGATACATGTCCTCGGTGAATCCCAACAATCAATACGCCCTCGTTCTTTCGGGAGGGGGCGCGCGCGGCGCTTATCAAGCCGGCGCACTCAGAGCCCTCTTTGAAATTTGCGCGGAGACCGGAAATTTTCAGCTCTTCCGCAATCTCGTGGGAGTCAGCGCCGGCGCGATCAACGCTTCTTTCTTAGCCGCGGAAGCCGACAACTTGGATAAAGCCACCGAGAGAATGTGTTCGATGTGGCGCAACCTCACCACCAAGGACGTTTTTCAAACGGATTACATCACCGTGGGCCGCACGGGATTCCGCTTATTGCGCGCCGTCTCCCTTGGCGGCTTCAGTTCAAAACTCAGGCCCACGAAACTGGGACTCTTGAATGTCGAACCGCTGCGCAACATTCTGCAGGAGAATATCCGCTTCGACCGCATCCCCACGATGGTGAAGGAGAAACATCTCAATTCGCTATGTGTGACGGCGACGGATTATTCCACTTCGATCGGCGTCACGTTCTTTATGGGCGACCCAAAACTGAAAGAGTGGAAGCGGGTTCAACGCGTGGGGATCCGCGAAGACATCAAAATAGATCACATCATGGGCTCGGCTGCGATTCCGATTTTTTTTCCGCCGTGGAAAATCGGGCACCGTCATTACGGCGACGGATGCTTACGCAATTCGGCGCCACTAAGCCCCGCACGAAAAGTCGGCGCGAACAAAATATTAGTGATCGGCGTGCGCAAATTGAGCAACGTCGGACTTGAAGAATCAAACATCGTCAAACCAACACTTGGACGCGTTCTTTCGGTCGTCATCAATGCGATCTTCATGGATGCCGTGGAAACCGATATTGAACGCGTGCGCATTATCAACGACTCTTTGCGCGCGGCCTCCCCCGAACAAAGCTTACGTAAGCTCGACATCGCCCACATTCAGCCCTCGCAAGCGCCTTCGGAACTGGCCGAGGCCCGAGTGGCGGGCCTGCCGCCGCTTTTGCGCTTTATGATGTCAGGCCTGGGCAGTCCGCACGAATCCGCGGAAATCCTGTCCTATCTGACGTTTGACCCCATCTATCTGAATGCGCTCGTGGATTTGGGCTACAAGGACCTGAGCAAACAAAAAGAAAATCTAATACAAATCTTGGATCTTTAAGAGTAAGTTGAGGTCCGATGAATCAGCTCTTTTTAAACCGTGAGATCGGCTGGCTTAAATTCAACGGCCGCGTGCTGTTTCAAGCCAAAGACGCGCGCAATCCTTTGCTGGAGCGGCTGCGCTTCCTCAATATTTTTCACTCGAATCTGGACGAGTTTTTTATGAAACGCGTGGGCGGTTTGCAGCGCCAGCATTACGCCACGTTGACGCCCTTGTCCCCCGACGGCTTAACACCCGAAGAACAATTGAAAATGATCCGGCCGCGCGTTCTTGCGATCAATGAAGACATCCGCGTTTTGTGGCAAGATCAACTGTTGCCGCTGTTAAAAGCGAGCAATATTCATATGCTCGAATGGAGCGACCTCACTGAAGCTGAGCGGGAGTGGGCGAAGAGTTTCTTTCGCGACAAGGTTTTTAGCGTGCTCACTCCTATGGCGGTCGATCCGGGCCACCCTTTCCCACTGATTTCAAATCTCTCTATTTCACTTGCGATTTCATTACACGTCCCCGACGCCGAGGATCTGCTGTTTGCGCGCATCAAAGTGCCGGAAGTCTTTCCGTCATGGATCCGCATTCCCAACACCGAACCCGGAGTCGAGCGCTTCATCAGTATTTTGGATATCATCCGCAACCACCTCGATCAGCTTTTTCCCCGCATGAAGATTCAAAATGTCATGGCTTTTCGCGTGACTCGCAATGCCGACATCGAGACTGACACCGAAGGCGTCGAAGATTTACTTGAGCTCATTGAAGAAGAAGTGAAGCAACGCAAGTTCGCCGAAGTCGTGCGTCTTGAGCACGGGCCCAGCCCCGATCCCTGGCTGCTCGAATTCCTCACCAGTGAACTCGATCTCACCCCCGACGACGTTTACGAATACCCGATCGCGCTTGAGTACAAAAGCTTATCCTCCGTGGTGAATCTCAATCTGCCCAACCTCAAATTCCGCCCATGGACGCCGGTAACCCTTCCCCTGCTGGCGGATGAGGGCGCAAATATCTTTGGAGTCATCCGTAACGGCGATGTTCTGGTTCATTTGCCGTATGAAAGCTTTTCGACCAGCGTCGAGCGCTTCATCGTCACGGCCGCCGACGATCCCGCCGTCGTCGCGATCAAAATGACGCTTTATCGCACTAACGAAGAAAGCCCGATCGTGCATGCGCTGATCCGTGCCGCCGAAAAAGGCAAACAGGTGGTCTGCCTGGTTGAACTCAAGGCGCGCTTCGATGAAGAACGGAATATTTTCTGGGCGCAAGCCATGGAAAAGGCCGGCGTGCATGTCGTGTACGGAATCGTCGGCTTAAAAACCCATGCCAAGCTGGCGCTGGTTGTGCGCCGTGAAAAAGAAGAATTCAAATCTTACGTTCATATCGGCACCGGCAACTACCATTCGCAAACCGCGAAGCTTTATACCGATTTGGGACTATTTACCGCGAAGCCCGAAATCACCAGTGAAGTCGTCGAAATTTTCCACTATCTCACCGGCCGCTCACTGAAGACCGACTACAATCAATTGCTCGTGGCGCCGATCAACATGAAGACCCGTTTTTTGGAAATGATCCGCATCGAAACTGAGAATGCACGAAGCGGTTTGCCGAGCGGAATCATCGCCAAGTGCAACAGCCTTGAAGAGCGCGCCATCATCGAAGCGCTTTACGAAGCCAGCCAAGCCGGAGTGAAAGTCCAATTGATCGTGCGTGGCTTTTGTTGCCTGCGGCCCGGGGTGCCGTCTTTAAGCGAGAACATTCAAGTCACCTCGATCGTCGGGCCCTTTCTTGAGCACTCGCGTTTCTTCTATTTTCGCTCAGGAAAAACGAATGAGCTCGACGGCCGCTTCCTGATCGGTTCGGCCGACTGGATGTCGCGCAACTTGCTTGGTCGGGTTGAGGTCATCGCGCCGGTCGAAGACAAGCTTGCGCGCGAAAAAATTTGGGAAGCGATCCAAATCATGCTCCATGACCAACGCTATGTATGGGATCTTGAACAAGACGGCGTTTACAAACTCAGAAAGCCGCGCAATCCCGGCGAAGAGATGGGCTGCCAAGATCTTTTGGCCGAAAAAACGCGCCTCAAATCCCTGACTTATAAATTGGAAGAACTTAAAGTTTGACTGTGAAGAAAGCTAGGCCCCAGAATCGAAGAGTGGATCAAATACCTCTAAGACTGGCCTCGATCGATATCGGTTCAAATGCCATCCGTTTATTTGTGGGCCAGCAAGCCAAAGACGGGCGCGTGCGTGTTCTTGAAGACCAGCGCGCCAGTGTGCGCTTGGGTAAAGACGCCTTTTCCGCGGGCTACATCCGCCCCGTCACTCTTATTCAGCTTGAGCGCGCACTCAAAATTTTCCGCTCCCTCTGCGAACGTTGGAACGTCACGCAAATCCGCGCCGTCGGCACCAGCGCGCTGCGTGACTCCACCAACTCCGCACGCGTGATCGAACAGCTTAAAAAACGTACTGGCATCGACGTGAAACTTCTCAACGGACAGCGCGAAGCCATCTTACTGCACAAGGCCGTTTCACACGTGCTGGACATCACACAAAAATCAGCACTGCTTCTGGATATGGGCGGCGGAAGTCTTGAAGTCGTCTTGAGCAAACGCGGCAAGCTGGTGACCAAACAAAGCCTACCGCTTGGAACCGTGCGCCTGTTGTCCAAAGTCAGCCGCAAGCATCAATACGAGGATATCGCGCAATGGGTGCGGACACCGCTTTACCGTTTGCGCATGGAACTTCTCGGCCGCCAGCAAAACCAAGTCGAGATGATGGTCGGCACCGGCGGAAACTTACGCGCCCTAGGAAAACTTTGTTACCGCTTGGGACTTAGTCGCTCGCGCAACCGTTTTCAAAGACACCATTTAGAAATCTTGACCGCCCGCTTGTTCGCATTAAGCCTGCCGCAACGGACAAAACGCTTTCAGTTGCGCAAAGACCGCGCCGACGTCATCCTTCCGGCCGCAGTCGTCACTTTAGAAATGATGCGTATTTTCGAAATCAACGAGATTGCTTGCCCCAACGTCGGTTTGAAGAACGGATTGTTCTGGGATGCGATGGAGAAAGCCGGAAAACGCCGGATCCCCACCGGCCGCGCTTAAGTCAGACGCACCTTCCGCCACCCCTCGCGCGCAAGCCATGATCTCGCTTCAGTTAAATAGTCGGGCAGATCCTTACGTAGGCCTCTTCGCGCGGAGAGTATCGGCCCAATGTCGCGCCCCAATAGTTTTCGCCAATCCGTAAAGTACGCACCTGACGAATATGGATCCACAAAAGCAATCGACTTCCAATGCTTCGCTCGGTTCAAAAGCACATACGCCATTCCGTTTCGCGCTTCAGTTGGCGTCTTCAAGACATGCAGATGAAAGCGGCCTTTAAAGACCGAACCCACTCCGCCCGCAAACTTACGAATGGCTTTCCCAAGGCTTGCACCCAAGCCTTTCATGGCGCGGCTCAAGGTCTCGTTATCACGGCATTCCACGAACAGATGCAGGTGATTGCTCTCAAGCGAGAAGTGAATCACTCTTAGGCCTAAGTTCTTCGCTCTCTTCAAGCATCGCTTTAAATTCCCAAACATCAAATCGCAGCGCAGGTTTGGAAGTCCCTCTTGTAATTTCAAAGTGATGTGGAGCGGCTTTTTGAAATCGACTTCGTCTCGCTTCATGTGGTTGACCGTGCCGCTTTGATTTTTGCGGCCTGAGCCTTTGCGCTTTCCGCCCCAGCCGCTTACGCCCTTCATTTTCAACTGCTTGTGCTTTTTCATGCGGATTTGTTTTAGATTTTAATCATCGCCGAATCAAGTTCTTTTTGATGGTTTTGAAGATTGACCGTTGAGATGCCGATGGTGATGGCGCGAGTATTTTCCATCCGTGCGAGGGCCTTCCTCATGCGCTTCCGGCGCATGAGGGGTGCATTTAGAGAGAGATTTTTTTGATATTTTAAAGTCCGCAGAAATCGCGGACGGCTTTTTCCAGGGGCTCGGCTTTGGGGCCGCCTTGGGGGAAGAATAAGGTTTTTTCAAAAATTCCTGGGTGCAGGCGCTCGACTTCGCTGGCCATCCGGACGGCATCGTCAAAAGCCACCACATGGCTTCCATGCATTCCTAAAGTTTGTAGCACCTGTACGAAATAGGCCGCTTGCTCGCCCTCATTGAGCTCCGCAATTTTCCACTCGCAGGTGAGAATGCGCCCACCCGATGCCACCGATCCTTTAACCAAATCATCAACCACGGTCTGCCAAAATGCGGTTGTAAAGCGGGAGCTCTGCAGCAGCACTAAATCGTAAGAAAACGGCCCAAAATTGATCTCGTAAGGCAGCGTTTGGTTATTGAATTGGAACAGCGCCATGGATGAACCTCTTGTCCTTAAAGTCTCCTCCAAAAGCTTGCTAAATGTCAAAACTCCCCCTAATTTTAAGAGCCTATAATTTGAGGGCCAACCGCTTTAAGGAGCCGCGCACCATGTCTGTTCAAAAGCCTTTTATCCCCGGCAAATCCCAAGCCGAACTGCCGCAAGAAAAGTTCATCATTCCCCATAAGCCGGAAGGCGACGATGTGGTGCCGTTTGACGTGGTTTTTGTGGGCGCGGGTCCAGCTGGACTCAGCGGCGCCATCGAACTTGCGCGCTTGGCAAAGGCAAACAATATGAGCCTTGAAATCGGCGTGCTTGAAAAGGCCGGCTCACTCGGCGGGCACACTCTTTCCGGCGCGGTGGTCAATCCCGTGGCCTTCCGTGAATTATTCCCCGATCTTAAGGATTCCGATTTCCCGTTTCGCCGGCCCGTGACCGGTGAAAAAGTATTTTTGATGACCAAAGACAAAGCGCTGCGCATCCCCACTCCGCCGACGATGGCCAATCATGGCTACTATATCGCTTCGGCTTGCGAAGCGGTTCGTTGGCTCGGGCAAAAGGCCGAAGAGCTCGGCGTGAACATCATGACGGGTTTTCCGGTGGACTCACTTTTGGTTGAAGGCAATAAAGTGGTGGGAGTGAGAACCACACCGGCAGGACTTAAACGCGACGGCTCAAGTGACGGCAATGGCATGCCCGCGACCGATGTCAGCGCGCAAGTCGTGGTTTTAAGCGACGGCACACGCAGCCCGCTCGCGCAAAGTTATCTGCAGTGGCAAAATATCCAATCGAAATATCCGCAAGTGTTCGCGCTTGGAGTGAAGGAAATCTGGAAAGTGAAGAAGGCTCCGGACTTCATCACTCACACGCTCGGCTATCCCCTGCCCAAAGACTGTTTTGGCGGAAGCTTTATGTATCCCCTCGCTGAAGATCATGTCGCGATCGGCTTGGTCGCAGGAATGGATTATAAAAACCCAAAACTCGACGTGCATTTGCTTTTGCAGCACATGAAGCAGCATCCGTTCTTTAAAGAAATCCTGAGCGGCGGAACTTGTGTCGAGTGGGGCGCAAAGACGATCCCTGAGGGCGGCTTTCACGCTTTCCCAAATGAGTTTGTCGGAGACGGCCTGATGATGACCGGCGATGCAGTAGGCCTGGTCAACGTTCCGGCGCTCAAAGGAATTCACTACGCCATGAAGTCCGGCATGCTGGCCGCCCACGCGCTCTTTGAGGCGCTTAAAAATAACGACACGTCCAAGGCCGCGCTCTCCACCTACGACGCCTCTCTTAAAGAAAGCTACATCTGGAAAGACCTGCGCAAAGTTCGCAACATGCGCCACGCTTTCAAAGACGGATTCTACCTCGGCGGTGTGAAAGCGGCGCTGATGACCGTGACCGGCGGCAATTTCCCTGGTGACGCCAATCACAATGAAGAAGATTCCAGCGAGCCAAAAACTCCATCGGCACCCGACTTCCCGACCGACAAAGTGGGCTTGAGCAAAGTGGATGCGGTTTATCTCTCGGGCAACAAAACCCGCGACGATATCCCTTCGCACCTGATCGTGGGCAAGGACATCAGCCCCGAAGTCGCCGACTTTTATTCACATATGTGCCCAGCCGGAGTTTACGAACGTCACGGCGACAAACTGGTGGTGAACGCGCCCAATTGTGTCGACTGCAAAGCGACCGACGTGCTCGGCCCCCGCTGGACCCCGCGCGAAGGCGGCAGCGGACCGGACTACAAACAGATGTGAGGAAGGCGCGCCGCACCTCCAGAGGTGCGGCGCGCCTGGAGAGAAAACATGGCTAGTATTTTCAGCAAAATTATCGCCGGCGAGATCAAGAGCAACATCGTCCACCAAGACGATCAATGCGTGGTCCTCGTCGACGTCAATCCGCAAGCGCCTAAACATTTTTTAGTTGTTCCAAAAAAGGAAATCCGCAGCATGGCCGAGGCGAAAGCCGAAGATCAAATGCTGCTCGGACACCTTCTGCTCACCGCCGCCAAAGTCGCCCGCGATCAAGGCTTCAGTGAGAGCGGCTACCGCCTAGTGATCAATATTAACGACGACGGCGGTATGACCGTGCCTCATATTCACGTCCATTTACTCGCTGGCCGCCATTTGGATTGGCCGCCGGGTTGACAAGAAAACGTTACCGGCTACGCGCAATTTTCGTCATTGTGCTTCTCTCCTTTTGAACTCCCCAGCAAACTCCGCTACTTAACCGACCATACCCGTGGCATAGGACCTGCTTATGTAGCGGTGGGGAGGTCTATTATGACCCAAATTCTTAAAATCCGTGCAATGGCCCGGATCCTATTTTTCGTGAGCTTAGTCAGTGCCGCTGGCCTGGCGATGCTTTCCCTCGGCGCGAACGCTGCGGACTCCGAGCCGAAGACCGCCCTGGGCGGAAGTAGCCGAGCGATCGATGAAAAAGTGAAGCCCCTCACTGACAGCGCTCCCGTTGAAGCCAGCGACCTCGTCGAAGATTATTCAAAAAGAGTTAAGAAAGAATACGAAGAAGGCAAAATCCAAGAAGCGATCGGCCGCGAGAACGAAATCCGCCAAACCGAGATGGGCTTAGAAGAGAAATCGAAAGCCGTCATTCTTCTCGGCGACAACAAATCCGGCCGCACGTTGGTGATGCAACAGTACATTCTCAATAACAATCAGGACACCGTTTACCGTCTGAGGATGGACAAAATTTATGAGATGGGCGACAAGGCTCAACAAACCCAAGCCATAAAAAACCTGATCATCAATCTCGAAAAAAAGGCACTCGAAAATACGCACGGAAAAACCATTCTCTACATCGACAACGCAGCGGCTCTCAATCAAGGCGCCGCAGTCGAAGTGCGCCCGCTCGACGCCCTCACCGAAGCGATCGCCGCCCGCCGCAACCTTCCGATGGTGATCGAAACCGACGGTCCCACCAACCGCGAAGTCTTCATGGCCAACAAATCCGTTCACTCCCTCATCTCGACGACCGAAGTGAAGAGCGTCAATTTCGACGCCGTGATCTATCATCTCCGCCGCATAAAACCCGAAGTTCAGAGCAGGTACGGCGTCGCCGTCTCGGACGCGAGCCTTGCCGAAACCGCGCGCATCGCGACCCGCTATTACGCCAACCGCCCGCTCGACGCCGCCGAAAGCTTGATCAAGCACGCGGCCAATCGCGCGGCCCAAGAACTGCGCGAAAACTCCACCGAAGCGATGAGAACTAAGCGCCTCAAAGCGCAAATCGAGGTCGAGCGCAGCTCCATCCGCGAAGATATGAAGCACGACTCGAGCGCCGAGCTTTCCGAGCGTCTCACGGAACTCGACCACAAGATGGCCGAGCTCGATACGAAATTGAGCGGCCTCACCGTTCCCGACGCGACGATCGAATCGAATATCGCCGATCTTAAACGTGAAATCGACGATCACCGCTCCGAACTCAAATCTGTGGAAGAACGAGCCGGCTGGCTGCGCGGAAGCGGCGAGAAAAAGGCCATCGAAGAGAAAATATCAAAAAAGACCGCTACCCTTCGCGGCCTGGAGAAGATCGCCAGCGAAATCAAAGCGACGGCCGACAAGCCCTCGACCCTCGTCAATCCCCGCCAGGTGCAGATCATCGCTTCCGAATTTTTAAAGATCCCGCTCAATGTATTCTCCATCAATATCGATGAGGCCGTAAAATCCATCGTCGATATCAAAAAGACCGTCATCAATCAGGATCACATCATCGACCGCGCGGCCGTGGCGCTCTCCACTTATAAAAAGAAACGTGAGCGTGACTCGGCGATCGCCAAGCGCGACGGCCTTGAATTCAAGACCAAACCGATTTGGAGCGCGATGCTCGCCGGCTCGACGGGAACAGGTAAAACCGAGATCACCAAACAGATCGCCAAACAGCTCGGCATCCCCGAAAGCGACATTTTACGTTTCGACATGACTGAATATATGGAGCGCCACTCCGTCTCACGCATGATCGGGGCACCTCCCGGCTACGTCGGATTCGACGAGGGCGGTCTTTTGACCAACGGCGTGATGGAGCGTGAATATCGCGTGATTTTATTCGACGAGATCGAGAAGGCCCATCCGGACCTCTTCAATATCCTCATGCAGGTTCTTGACGAGGGTCATTTGACCGACGGTCAAGGCCGTAAAGTCAAATTCGGCAACACCATCATCGTGATGACCACGAACTTGGGACAAGATCTGACCAATCTTAATCGCGCACAGCTCCTTGAGTTCGCGAAAAGCCGTAACAACATCACCAAGCCGGCTGTCGAACTCGAAAAGATGAATGAGAACGAGCTTCGCCTTGAAGGCGTCAAATCCATGATGCGCGAACGCTGGGGCGACGCTCAATTGGCCCGTATCGACGACATCATGGTGACCAACAATCACACCCGTGATGCCGTCGAAAAGATCACTCACAATCTGTTCAAAAAATTGGCGCGCGACTATAAAGAAATCGACGGCGTCAAAATCGTCATCTCGGAAGCGGCCATTCAATTCGTTGAGGACGCCTACACCCAAAGCGAGGGTGCACGTGGAGTTAAACGAACCTTTGAGCGCGAAATCGAATCGCAACTGAACTTACGGGCAGGGCGCGGTGAATTCCAAGCAGGCAACGTCGTCACCGTCGACTATCACGACGGAAAATTCGACTTCGTCCGCACAACCGCCGAAAACTATTCCAAAGCCGCCCTTGAAGGAAATCCAATCGGCGCCGAGCGACGTGCCCGAGTGAAAGAAGCCATCAAAGCCAGTCAAGGAGCCAAGGCCCTTGCGGAAGCGCCTCACGCCAACCGTATGTTCGATCCCGACTACATGGTTCGCAATGCGACGGCCAAAATCATGAAACGGTTCCGGTTATAGATATGAAGGCCATCTTCCGCCAGTTGTTTACGCTAATCTTATCGACCGCGGTCGGATTTGCTCCGCTCGCTTACGCCGATTCAAGCGCGCGCAAACTGACGGCCCGGGCGGTGATTGACTCCGATTCTCCAGAAAATATGCGTGCAGCGACTCAAGCTAGATTCGGCGCAAGCTCCAGCGAGCTTAGTGGCAAAGTAAATAAAGTTTTAAAAGCATCCGGCCATGTTGTCGGCTCAACCATTTTGAATGACGTAATCCAAGCCTCGCTGATCATGGCCGCATCCGCCGTTGCGCAATTGACCCGCGACCGCCTTGAGCGCAACCGCCTGCTCGCAGGACACCAGCCAAAATTCGAAGAGGTCAAAACCGAAGCCTTCCAAGCCGCGCAGGATATACTTTGTGGCGCCGATCCTAAAAAGGCCAGCATCACATCCGAGATCGCTTGCTCCGGCGAATTTTGGATGGGCTTTGCCGGCGGAGCCGTGGCCCGCGTAGGGATTGAAGTGACCGTGGGTCAAGCGCTCAAGGCTTTACTGCGCACCAACCCGACACGCGCCGCGATCATTCAAACCGTGGGCACTTTCGCCACCTCATTTTTGATGATATCCGGTTTCACCATGGCAGGACACTTGTGGACCCAAGCGGTTCACGTCATGAACGATTCTTCTAAAGAAGAGCGCGCGCACAATCTGTTCGGCCGCGCGGTGGCCGCTTACGTCGGCGGTAACTGGGAGACTTACCGTGAAACCGAAGACGGTAAACTCGCCAGCGAAATCTTCACCAACATGAATAACATTCTGCTCTTCGACAGCGAGTTACGCCAAGGCTGGGTTTACAATGCCTGGCGCTTCGGTCTTGCCCGCGGGGAACTTGTCGTAAATCTTGCCATTCTTATGACCGCGCTTTCGGCGGGCTCCGCCCTCGGCGCAAGCGGCGCCGCGGCCCTTGGTTTATCCGGATTCACCGCAGGCGCGTTTGCCTTCATCATCGCCTCTGCCGTTGGCGCCGGCGTTTCGGCAGCCATCATCTACTTGCCCGATGCCGAAGTCGGGGTAAAAATCACTTCATTGATCCAAGACACGCGCGCATGGTTTGCGAATTTCAATCACTCGTCCATCATGTACAGCCTCGAAAACTCGGCCAATGGATTTGACGTCAATCGCTTCAATACGCCCATCACCGCGAAATACCGCGTACGCTACGAGAACCGGGTGCGTTTGCTCTTGCCCGAATTGCGCAATCAGCGGGTCAACGGCATAAATGTCGCCTTCGAAAAATATTTCGAGTTGCGTGGTAAACTTGAGCAAGCTGAAGCTACGCTCGCGATGGCTCAGGAAGTGATCAGCAATTCGAATCTGCGCGACAAGATGGTGGTGCAAAGCGGCGCGGAGATCATGAGCTATCAGCAAGCCAAAGAAAACTTTTGCCAAGGCCGCAGCCGCTGCGCGATTCCACTCTCTTACCAGCTGAAAAAAATAGACGAAGCGAAAATCATCTTAAAGGACGGGCGCTTATTGCTTGAGCAAATCGCCAATCAAATCATTAGTGTTTATGACGGCGACGCCCAGTTTCTCCAAGGCTTACTCGACAAGACCGAATTGCAGTTTCCCGCGGACATCGCCATCACCATGAAGAACGAAGCCGACAATCTCGGCATCATCGCCGAAAAATTAGGTTGGTACATGGGCGCACTTCATTCAAATATCGCCCGGGCTCGCGGCCTCACCTTCGACTCCGAGACCGATTTGCGGGTCATGAAGGCGCTCGCCAAGGACGCCGTCTCCCAGAATTATGTTCAGGGTTTGAATGAGGACAAAATCCTCGGAAAACTCAAAGTGACCTCCGCGCAAAACTAAGGCCCCTTTTCGTCACTGTGTGTAAGCAATGATCATTTGGCGCTCCATTAGACGTCACTAAACCATCGAATTCACTTAAGTTTCCCATAAGAATAGGTGTCTTCCCTTGGCGTTGGAATTGCTCTACTAAGCTATGATGACAAAAGCCCTCAGGAATTTCAAAAAAGTGGTCGCCATCGTGACGAGCTGGTCGCTCGCCCTGGCTCCCCTTTCCCTGATGCCAGCCCAGGCCTTTGCTCAAGCCCAAGATGCAGATGAATCGAATTTCTCAAAAGCCGTGAACCTCGAAAGCGATTTGATCGCGCTTGCCGACCGGGCCTCTTACCCGAATATCCCGCGCCGCGGTCTTCGCGGCATGCCTACGGCGTCGGAGCTTAGCCAAGTCGAATCACGCCTGCGCGATTTGCAAAAAAGCATGCAGACTCTGCCCGCATCGGTCGCGCGCATCACCGACGAAAATCTGGAAGCCCTGCCTTTCCTCGAAATCCAAGCCTTCTTTACTTGCGCCAGCAAATTCGAAGGCCTCAAAATTTTGCTCGGCCAAAGCGTTGACCCGCAAACTTGGGACGCCCAATACCGCTTGGACTTTGCGCTCGGCAATCTCTCGCAGCTGCGCTTTGTCGACGCCGCAGGCCTGCTCTCCGATTCATTCGTCAAACTTCCCGGGCAAAGCGACGAGTTGATCGCCAAGCGCTCTTCGCAAGTTTTGACGGTGCGCTCACACCTCGATCTTCAGCGCGGCATTTTAAGCCTGCGCTTGTCGCCGCAATTTCTTGAAGATTTCGAGCGTATGTCGTTTCTCAACCGGATGAACACCAAAAGTTCGCTGTTATTCGCCGGCCATTTCGCCGTCCATCGTTTATTCGACAGCTTGACGGCCACCCGCTTCTTGATGCGCCAAAGTCCCGAGAGCACGCCCGAAGTTCCCGCGTTCTGGGCCGAAAAATTCGCGAGCCTCAAAGTCAAGCGTAGCGAAAGCATCCTCACGCAAAAAAACCAAATCCTCAGCGTGTTAAAGCCGCAACTGCTCGAAGCGATCAAAACCGCCTATGTGAATTTAGAAAATCAGAACCGTGCTTTGATGCTCGACGAAGAATTCTTTCGCAGCCTTCGCGCCACGGCCAATTTGACCGGCAACCCGCTCGATCTCGCGCAAGTGAACAGCGACGAAACCTCGACTTGGTCGGATGCGATCGCAAGTTTAATCACGCTCTGGAATATGAACGATGTCGTGAGCGGCACGCCCACCCTGGTATTCGAAGCCAAACGACTTTCCCTGCGCTGGCTGATCCTGGGCACCGAAACATGGTCCAGCCAACTTGACGCGGCCGCCACACTAAAAGTCTCCGCACTCATCGACGAGCGAGCCCGTGCGTTCACGCAAAACTTCATGCGCGACATCGAACTGCAAAAAAATATCGCTGAGATCGCCCGCAGCGGCCCGGCCCGCGTACAACTTTCCCTACGTGAAGAATTTCAGAAGAATCTAGACGCAGCCTCGAAGCGCCTGCATGAGTTTGAGACTTCTAAAATCAATCTCCGAGCCCTGATGGCCGCCCACAACTACGATTTGCAAGAACTCGTCAAAACAAACAGTTCTCCGATCCTCAAAGCCGCGATCGACGGCGTCGCCAAGGCCGAAAGTTACGAAGCGGGCTACCTGACTTACCGCACATTCCTTTTTTCGATGTTGCAAGCTTATCAACTGCCGCGCCCGCTGCCTTCGCCGCTGACGATTTCTTATCTTGATAGCATAAAAAAGAAGATCGTCTTTAATCCCGCATCCTTAACCGAAACGGTTCCGCAAAAATACATCCAGGCCTTAGCCGCTTCCTTGCCCGCGCGCGCTCAAGACGTCAGCAGCATGCTTGAACTCGGCCGCATTATGAAATTCGACGTTCTCGAAAAATTGAATGAACAGAACAAGACTGCGACACCCCAAACCCTGCAACTCAATGACGGTTTGCTTGCGGGAATCTGGGGCTCAGAAAAACGCAGCTACTTCGAAGAATTCAAAAAAGACATCGTCAACAATGCTCCCGTTCTCGGAGCCGTGTGGGAGCAATTGGCCGCCGGTCAAATGAGCCACGACCAAGCCTCAAGCTTAGTGGA
Source organism: uncultured Pseudobdellovibrionaceae bacterium (assembly GCA_964628445.1). Classification (GTDB taxonomy): domain Bacteria; phylum Bdellovibrionota; class Bdellovibrionia; order Bdellovibrionales; family UBA1609; genus JALHOQ01. The sequence goes on from CAZVOP010000018.1 coordinate 28,260, forward strand.
CAGCGAAATCAAAAAAATCCCCGCGCGCATTTCAGCCAATCTGTCGGGGCTGCAAGTTCAATGGGACAAAGTCGAAGGCGGCGCCAATGACTCCCTCGACAATGTCAGCGAAGAAATGCGCACGCTGGTGACACGCGCTTCGCAACTCAGTCTAATCCTGTCCTCTTTCGCCGGCTTCAGCTCACTCAATGACGAGATTCGCCAGGAACTTTTAGAACCGGGATTCGCGGGTCGCGAATGGAAGCAGTTTAGCTCGTGGTCCACCTCGGTCATCACCTATATGCTTGGCTTTTTTGCCTTGCAGCTAGTCGGTTCAAAGGTCACAGCTGTAGGTCGCGCGAGCGACGTAGTCGCTAAATTCTTTGCACCGATCTTTGGCCCTAACTTTTCCCGCCTCAACATCGCCTTTTGGGGAATTCTCGGCATCACCGTCAGCGACACCGCCTACCGCGGATTTTATAGCGAGCCCGCGCGCGAAGAAATCCTAAAACGGTACAGCGAATGCAATGCGGGCGGCCCCTGCGTCGCTCTTTATTCCGATTTGAGCAAACAAAGTGAAATCGCACGCACCGCCAGAATGGAAACCGTTTCGCAGATCGCGATGATGGCCATTATCGTCGGCGGATTTATTCTTGCGCGCAAAGTGATTGCCCGCTTTGCCCGCGGGATTCCGCACAATTCTTTAAACCAACTGCACTCCGATCTGCAAACCTTGGGTCTATCCGAAAGCACCGCGCTCAGCGAACAGAGTTTGCAACAGGGCTTGCGAAACGCCGTCCAGCGCGCACGCGGCCAATCCGATCCCTTAGTCGCCGAGCTCGCCGAAACTTACGCCCGGCAATCCGCCGACCGCATCCAATCCACCATCTGGAAAGAGGCTTCGCGCTGGCTGGACATTGACGCTCGCTTTGCGAAAGATCTCAAAACTATGGGCCTCAGCCCCCGCCAAGCGAAGAATATGGAATCGGTGAACGCCGCATTCTCCAATATCGAAGCGCAATACAAACGAGGCCGCTTATCCACCTCGGAATATCAGGATTTAAAAGGAACCGTCCTCGCCATTTTCCAAACGATGGAGCCCACCTGGGCAAAAATGAATAAGAGCCCGCTGCTCAAAAATTTCTACGAAAAAGTTTGGGATGCGTCGAGCGGCTTGGTGCGCGCGGAAATCCGTGGAAACCAAACTTACTATAACGCGCAAATCTCCGCGCGCTTTATGAAAGAAATTGAAAGGCTTTACGCGACCACTAAAAATCACCGCTTCGAAACCATGCTCGAAAACATGATTCGTCAAACTCAGCAGCAACCCACTGCCGCAAGACAAAATCTCCAAGCATTACGTGAAGCCTTAAATCAGGGAGGACAAAAATGATCCGCCTCCGCCACGCCCTCAATTTCATTCTTTGCTTTGCTCTCGTGATGCCATTTCCGGCGATGGCCGGCGCGGGCCAACGCACGCCCGAATCCATGCTTTCACTGGTCGACGAATACATCAACGAGGTCAAATCCGACCAGCCCGGCCCCATCTTTTTGCTTGCGGGCCGCGACGAATACATCGCCAAAGCCGTTGTCGGTCAAATCGACACGCTGGAAGCCGAAGATTTCAATCTTTTCTTATTCCACCTCATGGAGCGTTTTGTCGACTCGCCGACCCAGCGCCCCTATTTGTTTTCGCTTTTAAAATTGATTCGCGAATCTATCGCGGCGGATCTTGCCAACACCGCGCAGCTCCGCGAGGGACCAGGGCATGAGATCATCACCGGCGCTTACACATACGCCGCATGGATTTTAATCGGCTACGCCGGAGTCCGTTTCGCCGCCGCCCGCAGTGCACGCGGTGCCGAATTCATCCGTGAACTTCACAAACGCGAAATCGCGCTCAACCAAGCTCCCCGCATTTATAAAATCGGCTACAAAGTCGCAGGCAATCCGCTCGTGTGGTCGGCAGCCGCCGGTGCCGGCATCGGTTACTGGAATTACTTATTGCAAAGCAACCGCGTTCACCGCCTCGATCCCATCGAAGTTCTGAGTGTCGTGCAAGCGCAACTCGCCTGCCATCTTTCCTACAAGGCTCTTGAAATCGAAGATGAATTTGAACTCATCAAAAATAGCGATGAGAAAGTAAAGAGCGACGGCAAAGCCTTCCTCGAGAAAGTCAAAAACATCGGCGAGCAAGCCGGCGTGCTCGAAAAGCAATTCGCCCGGCTGCAAAGCCTAGACATCAGCGAACGCCTCTTTCAAAAAACGCTCAAACAGTTTCCGCTCTCAGCCGACTGGCAACAATTCCGCTCGGCACTCAGCGAGGCCGAAATGTCTAAAGACGGCCAGTGCCGCCAGATGTCGCTCACACACGTCCAAGGCGAGCTCGAAAAAATGGCCGTCGTGATCGGGGCAAAAGGGGTGGAGCAATGAAATCCATCCTCCTTTTACTCATCAGCCTCTTCACCCTTCAGGCTTTCGCCGTGAGCGAAAACGACGTGCTGAACTCATTCGCGCAAAACTCCAATCTTCAAAGGGCGGCACAAAGTTTTGAGCTGTGCGGCGAAATCATGGCACAATGGCCGGGCCGCGAATATGAAACCCGCATTCAAAATCTCGGCGCCGCATGGAGCATGAATCCCGAAGCCGCCTACCACATCCTTTCGACCTGCCAAACAATATGGATCTCGCGCTTTCTGGATCCCATAAAAAGCGTCCAAATCAAACGCCAGCGCGACCGCTCGAAGCTCGGCTTCTACATCTCCGCCCTCGATTTTGTGGACTCTTACCGCTATCTGCGCGAAGAAATCCGCCTATTCCTCACCGTAAAACCCGACAACGGCGCGCAAAACCCGCCCAGCCCTTACGAAGTCCTGTCCGGCCTGGCCTCAAGCGAGCGCCAAATGGACGAAACCCTGCAAACCGAAATGAGATCGGCCGTCTCCATGCTCGCCGCGACCGGGGGAACCCTGGCCGTTTCACTCCGTGCCACCAAAACTTTTATGGACTTTACCCGCGCACGAAGCCTGATCGCCGCCCGCGCCGCAAAACAAGCCTTATTTATCACGGTTCTGGCCTGGGGCGCGGGCGAGATCGCCGAGCGCGGACTTTGGCAAGTGCGCCAAACCGACCTCGTCGCCCAAACTGAAAATGCGCGCAAGCTTTTGCTCGACGGACGCGTTCCCCGCTCCATAGCTCTCGAAGAATTTTATAAAGCCGTCGAACGCCTGGGTTACTTCTACACTTATAGTTTATATCTAAAGGAGAGCGGCGCAGACGCTCATCCCACGATCAGCGATAACGCCTGCGGCGTGCGGCTTCGAGATTACTTCGCCGATCAACGGTCGCCGTTCAGCGGCCAAAATTGCCGGGATGCCGCCAACCTCTGGATCGGCGCAAGCCAATTTCTGCACAGGTCTTTTCCCGCTGATGCGGAAGTTCAACTCATCGCCGAGCGCCTACAGGCACGTGCGAAAAGAACATTTTGGAGCTTCGAGGAAACGCGCTCATATTTAGAGACACTTCCCGTATGCGTTCCACAAATGGACCCCTATGTCTTGTTCCGCAACTCCTATCAATGCATCGATCCTAAGACTGGAAATGCCATTATATGAGAGGGCCGCTGATTGTCTCTGACGGCCAAAAAACTGCCGAGCGAACGGGCATTATTGCGCGTATTTCAACCGAGGTTTCAGCGATCCTTGGTAAGGCGATTGCAGGAGGAATCGAGGAGCTTTCGATACGGGTTTTGCGAGTGTTCTAGAGCGAGTAGAGTCGTTTTAAGGACCCAATCTCGAACCAGTTTTGAAAGAAATATAGGTATGTATTGGAAAGTAGTTACAAATTTTGATTTGACGTCGGGCCGCAGCAAGAAGAAGAATGCCCAACACAGATCATCGATTAAATAGGGTTAAAAAGGAAAGCACAATGAAGGGAAATAATATGAAGATGATAGCAAAGATCGCCGCCTGCGGACTCCTCTCGCTCACTCTCCAGACTGCGTTTGCGCAATCTGCAGCTGTTTCGTCGAGAGCCGCTGAGGCCATTAAATCAAGCCAAACGGCAAAACGCTTCGCTGAACAACGCCTCGGTCTCAAGACTGGTGCTTCCAGCGCGGACCTGACTGCTGCAATCAGCAAACTCGGAACGGCTGAGCAAGCCGCCGTGATTAGCGCGATCAATGCATATAGCTCTAAAGCAATTCAAGGCAACTCGGCTGCGGCCGTTATGTCGAACGAAGCTTTAGCTAAATCCATCTTCGCAGCAAAAGACGGCCAGATTTTAGAACTCGCCGCTTTAACTTCGAAGTCTGGAACTCGTGCAGGTACGGCAAAAGCCGGCGAATGCTCGACCCTTCTTGATGCCACCAAGATGTCTGCGGACACAAAAGTTTCTTACGCTGACGTTCAAGCCGCAATCGCCGCGGGAACGATCAAGCGCGGTAAGTGCGACGAAGATCCCCAAGTTATGGGTGTCGGCGCTCGTGAAAACTTGAACCAAGCTGGTGTTTGCGCATTGAACAAAGGTGCCGCTAGCCTCAAAGGCGCTGCTCGTGACCAAGTTGTTGCCGGCTGCTTGACGGACGCTTTGAATGACGACGGTGGCGTACAGATCACCGCGGCTCAAGGTATGGAGCGTCTCCAAAACTTGAACAAGTGCGGCTACCTCGGCCAAACTGCAAACTAAGACTCGACCTTCAAATTTTTCCTTTAGAAAGGCTGGCGCTTTGCCGGCCTTTTTTATTTCACGGCACTTACTTTTGCGCGGCGATGAAAGCCACTCCCAGAATTCCGGCGTCATTTAAAAGCTTTGAGACCTTTACCTCAGGCAATAGATCAATCCCCTCGCGATAACGCTCGAGCATCGACGGCAGAACTTTTTTGGTTTCGGGCAAGAACAAGGATGAGGCATGCGAAAAGCCTCCGCTTAACACCACCACTTCCGGCGCAAACAGCACACAGAGCGATCTTACGGCTTGGGCCAAATGGCGGCCGTACTCTTTAAAGCTGGCTTGAATCTGCAGGTCTCCCTCTTCGGCAAGGGCTACGGCTTCTTTGCCGGTAAGACTGCGGCCGACTCGTGCACTCATGCGCTTAGCGAAGTGAGTCCCGGCCAAATAAGCCTCGATGCAACCGTAGGCGCCGCATCCGCAGGGGTAATCGTGATCTTCGGAGTTGATCGGAATGTGCCCGCCTTCGGGATGAAGGCCGCGGCCCGCACGCACCAACTGACCGTTGGTGATCACGCCGACACCAACGCCGGTGCCAAGAGTCATCGCCACGATGTTCTTTTTCTTCCCGTGTCCGCCCTTCCACATCTCGCCAAGGACGGCGGCGGCCGCGTCGTTTTCTAAAATCACCGGCTTTTTAAAAAGCTTTTTAAGATGAGCGGCTAAAGGAACTACGCCCCATGATTTTTTGGTGGTGAAGAAATTGGTCGGATCCAGCAGCAAACCTTTTTCGGGATGCAAAGGACCGGCACTCGCAACGGCCACAGCCTTATATTTTAATTTTGGCAGTTGCTGCTCGAGCTCTTTGAAAAGCTCAAGCAAGCCGGGAAGACCTGCCTTTTGATTCACCGTTGCGGTGGTAAACGCTTTGATTTGACCGCGGGAATTAATGAGCGCTGCGCGCAGCTTCGTGCCGCCTAAATCGAAGCAAAGATAAAGATCAGTGGATTTGTCCACTGACCAGCTCTTGCGCCATGGTTAAAAGCTGGCGGCGGGTCGATTCCATGTCACCGTTAGGGTTATAGACGACCGTGGTTTTCATGTCGGCAAGGACTTCTTTGGCGCGTCCTTTTTTTAAGGAAGGGTGCGACTCTTCCAGACGTTGAATGTATAGGCCGACTTTGCGCTTGAAATCGCCGAACTCGGGCTCATAAAGCCAGCGGACTTGGTCGATGAATTGCCGTAGTGCCTCTTGATCGCTCATGTGAATTCTCCTAACATCCCAATTGAATATGGAAATCACCGCGAAGTCAAAACCGCACGAACTTTTTGAAGCCTGGATGAAGGAGGCCGAAGCTTTTGGCGGCATCCGTGAACCCACCGCCATGACGGTAACGACCGCTTCGAGTAAAGGTGAGTTGCATTCACGCGTCGTGCTGTGCAAGTCATGGCCGGAAGACGGCTTTATTTTCTACAGCAATTACGAAAGCCTTAAAGGCCTTGACCTCGCCCAAAATTCCCATGCGGCCGGATTGTTTTATTGGGACCCCATGTTTCGTCAGGTGAAGATCTCAGGGATGGTTGAAAAGACCTCGCGCGCCGATTCCGAAAGATATTGGAATTCACGCGCCCGTGCTTCGCAGCTGAGCCAGTTCATTTCGCATCAATCGCAGCCCGTCGGCTCGCGTGCGGAGCTGGAGAAACTTTGGGCTGCGGCTGACTTGCAGTTTAAGGATAAACCGGTGCCTTGCCCCGTACATTGGGGCGGTTATTTACTGCGCCCGCAGGTGATTGAGTTCTGGGTCGGCCGGGAAAACCGCCTACATGATAGCTTTCGCTTCGAAAAACAAGGCGGCGCCTGGACCTTCGATCGGCTCTGCCCTTGATCCTTCTCTATATTATGTCGTGTAATGAAGGTTGGGAGTTTCTCAATCTAAATGCCGAACGTAATTGCTGTTGTTCAAGATGATCGGGCTCGGCGTCAAATCGAGCAATACCTGCAAGAGCTCGGGATGGAAGACCTGCGCTTTGCGACGTTCAAATACGATCAAGAATTTCAAAATCTGTATTTTCGCGATCACTCAGGCGATCCCCCTCCTGAAGTAAAAGAAGAAAGCGCTGAAGGAGAAGAAGGGGCCGAGCTCAAACTGTTCAGCGAGATCAACATGGTCATCTTCGCGCTGGATTCGATCAGCGGAAAATCGAATCCTTGGATTGATAAGCTTAAGCTCAGCTTGCTGCGTTTTAAATATTGGCCCGCCGACAACCGCACGCGCGTAGTTCTTTTGAAGTACGAAGACGACGGCATCAATAAAGTCGACATACTTCATCCCCTACTCGACGACCTGATTTATTTTCCGCTCGACCGGTCGATTTTTTTGCAGAAAACGCAGATCCTTTTGAATCTGCCGAAAAGGGTGAGCCCCACATTCTTATTCAATCAAGAAGTGAATATACCCATCGAGATTTCCAAAATCTCGCGCGTCGACCGCTTGAGCGATGTGGGTTTGGCGATCCGCAACCCGGTACCTCTGCGCAACGGTTTGCCCGGCCATTTTTACTTGCAACTGCCCGGGGAAAAATCGAAGATTGAAGTGCACGCCAAGGTATTCAAGTCGATCCCTCATCCTGAATATCCCGATCAGTTCCTGGTGTTCTTTACTTACTTCGGCCTGAATAAAAATGCCCTGAGCCAAATTCGCCGCGCGCTCAGCAAGGCTCCGCGCTATCAAAGTTTGCTCAGCGATGATCGCGAAAAATTCCGCCACAACGTTGACTCACTTTTCAAGATGCCGGGCGACGATGCCTCCTTCGGGGTGGCCGTTGTGGATTCCGACGACATCACCGGCAATGGATTGGCACAACAGATGACCAAGGATATGGACCGGCTGCAGGTTATCTGCGAGAGCTCTTATCAAAACTTCTTGCACAAATATTTCGACAATCGCGGGAAGAAGGACGATATCCCGCCGAAGCCGACCGAAGAAAGCGATCTCTACAAATCGCCCATCTCGCTTTCAGTCTCGGCGACGGACCTAAAATGCCTAAGTGTCGATCCCGGCCCGGCGGACGAAGATAAATTCCTCGGCCACCCGGCTGTGTCTTTGTTCGGCTCTCCCGACGGCTGGCTGAATATTTTCGAGGAAAAAGAGTCCAGGTTGGTCATGGAAGAAGCGATCCAGCTTGTCGCAAAAGGCCGTGTGCTGCAAAAACTTTTGCTCGTCAAAGATTTCGAAGGCAAAAAATGCGCGCTGAATTTTAAAATCTTCCGCGGTGCCACCGAACAGGTGATGACGATCGAAATCACTCCCGCCAATCTCAATGACATCATGGCACGGTTTACGGAGCAGGCCGAAACTCTCAAATTTCACTCGCTCATTGTCGAAACCAACTTCGTGCCCGAAGATGTGAATGCGTGGATCGAGGGGCTGCGCATGCGCGCCATGCAAGTCGGCATTTCCGATGCCGACAGCCCGCTGAAGTTTTTTTTGGTTCAAGATCCGGACGGCCGTACCCACACCAATTGGCTGAATTCCAATGACGTCCTGGGCTTATTTCTTAAGCCCGTCGACACCCGCCAATTGATGTTTTTGCTTTCGGAATATTTGCCGAACAAGAACACCGTTTATCAATTCGATAACGTCGGCTGGAGTGAGCCTTCGCTCAGCGTGCACGTGGCGAAAGAATTAGATCTTGAAGCCCTAAGCGAGTTCGGCGCCACCTTGCGCAGCAAACAGAAGATCGTACCGGGCACGACGATCTGCTTGCGTAAATCGATTTTTCAGAATGCGCCTAACGAGTGCTTGGCCGCGCGCGTTTATGCCTGCGAGGAGCACCCCAAAGAAAAGGGGCTCTTTCAAGTGTTCACGACATATTTCGGGATTAACGACGGCTTCCTGAAGTTCGCGCGAACTTGGATCCGCGAGAACTATGCACAACAGAAAAAGGGCGAAAACTAAGGGAACCGCCCCCTGCCTGTTGTTAGCTCGCTTTCCGCCATCCCTCACGCGCAAGCCAAGACTGCGCTTCACTCAAATAATCGGGTGGTGCCTTACGTAGGCCTCTTCGCGCGGAGAGTATCGGCCCAATGTCGCGCCCCAAGAGTTTTCGCCAGTCCGTAAAGTACGCACCCGAGGAATACCGATCCACAAATGCGATCGACTTCCAGTGCTTCGCCCGGTTCAACAGCACATAGGCCATTCCATTTCGTGCTTCCGTCGGCGTTTTCAAGATATGGAGATGATAGCGGCCTTTGAACACGGCCCCCTTGCCGCCCGCAAATTTCCGAATGGCTTTCCCCAGGCTTGCACCGAGGCTTTTCATGCCGAGACTCAATGTTTTGTTATCGCGGCACTCAATGAGCAAATGTAAGTGGTTGCTCTCAAGCGAGAAGTGAATGACTCGCAGGCCTCGGTCCTTGGCTTTCTTCAGACACCGTTTTAAATTACCGAACATCAAATCGCAGCGCAGGCTCGGCAGGCCGTCACGCAATTTTAAGGTCATATGGAGCGGCTTTTTGAAATCGATCTTCTCGCGCTTCATGTGGTTGACCATGCCGCTTTGACTTTTGCGTCCTGAGCCTTTGCGCTTTCCGCCCCAGCCGCTTACGCCCTTCATTTTCAATTGCTTATGCTTTGTCATTTAGGTTCGGTTTTAGATTTTAATCATCGCCGAATCAAGTGCTTTTTGGTGATTTGTGAATTGCTCGTTGAGACGCGGATGGTGATCGCATCCGTGAGAAGGCCTTCCTCGCGCGCTTGCCGCGCGCGCGAGGGGTGCATTTATTTGGGAAATTAGTTTTATTTTTCTTGGCAGAAGAGAATGGGCAGCCGCTTTAGGCGGCTGCTGTCATCTTAAACCCGCAATGCGGGCAGAACTTGTGTTCGCTCTCGATTTTTCCGTGGCAGCCCGGGCATTCTCCGGCGGGGCCGGCCGCGACCTCTTCTTTTTCGTTCAGATCGACAAAGCCTTTGTCGTTCCATTTGTCGATTTCATAAATGATCGCCCAGAATTGCGCCATCTTTACGAATTCGTTGCGGTCAAACGACAATTCCACTCGGCCGTCGTCGAAGCTCTTGCGCTGAACGAAGAGGCCTTTTTTCTCCAGAGCGTCGAGGTGGGTGTTTTTAAGATCAATGCGGTATTTGGTTTTGCATTCGTTCAAAACCAATTGGTAATCGAGCATCGATGCACCCTTATGGTTTACGGGCGCGCCTTCAGAAATTTCGACTACGGCTTTAGCCACCTTCAGCGCCAACGGATCGACAAAGATCGCCTCTGCCCGGCTCCCCTTAAACAAGTGGTACTGATAGAACTCCGCAAAGTCTTCGAAAGTCTGCACGCGATTAAGAGTGATATCCGACAGCTCCTCTTCGCCCTCTTCCGTTTTCGTCATCTTGAGCTCGGCAAACTTCAGCTTGGCAAGCAGATCCATAAGGTGGCGCAGGCGCTGAGGGGACTCGCCGAAGAAGCGGGTCGCATAGAGTTTCAAGGCGTTCCACGCGACGACGATCTCGTCGGGTTTCTCGACGTTCTTCTTGCCGATGTGACGCGCGATCAAATGCACTTCGGTGAATATTTTGTGAATCAGGCCTTGCGGACACGGGCTCTTCTCGGTCTCCATCTTCATCTGCTTGGTGGCTTGGCGCGAGGATTTGATTTCGTCGACCAGACTTTTCACCATCAACTTGATGCCGGGAGGGCTTTTTTCAAACTGTTGCTTCATCATTTCGACCGGCACTTCAAGCAGCTTGGTCTCTTGCAAAGCCTGCGCGGTGAAAGTGTGACGGCCGGCTGAGGTCAAGGCTTGCTCGCCGATGATTTGCGACGGCCCAAGGCTGGTCACTTCGAGAAGTTTTCCGCCGCGATCAAGCATCAGGCCCATCTTACCCTGCTGGACGATGTAGATGGTTTGAGGAGCATCCCCTTCATTGAAAAGAATCTCGCCGCGCTTGAGCTTTTTGACGTTGTCCATACTTAAGGCCTCCAAGGTTCTTTATCGGCGCGGAAACACCGAATTTTGAGTCCATGATGCCCCATGGCGAGCATTTAGAAACCAGAGCGCAGGTGATAGCCTCAACCTCTGATGACAATGATGACGATAATCATGCTGGTGGCTGGACTTTTGTTGGGAGGCTTCTTCACGCTTTTGGCATTGGCGTGGGCCCGCGGACGCCGTCGCCGTTTTGCCATCGATGAAGCCGCGGACATGATCGACAGCGCGAAAAAAGACACTGAAGCCGCGATGGAAGAATTAAAACTGCAAATTGAAGAAGCGGATGCCGAAGCCTTCGACAAGTTCGAAAATGAGACGCGCAAATTCGTTCTTCGTAATGACGAGTTTGACGGCAAGCTGGACGAGCGTGAAGAAAAACTGCGCGAGATCGCCGTAACCCGCGAGCAATTGCTGCAGCGTAAAGGCCAAGCGCTCAATTCTCGCCAGCAAAAATTAGCTTTGGTCGAAGCGCGGGTAAGCCAGCTGCGTGAGCGCGTGGCCGCTTTAAAAACAAAACTCACCGACGAAGCCAAACGCAAGTCCGCGGTCAGCGCCGAAAAATTGAGCGAACAGATTCACGCACAGATGGAAGAGCAAGCGCGCAAAGTCGTCACCAAAATCGCGCAAGAAAACGAACAAGAAGCACAAATCAATGCCGAGCGCGACGCTAAACGCGTTTTGAATCTGGCGTTGAACCGCTTCGCCCGCCCCTACTGTCCCGAGCGCGGCATCGGCAACGTGAACTTTGAAAATGCCGAACACAAGGCACGCACCTTCGGCCTCGAAGGCAAATGGATCAACAAAATCGAGCAGCTCTGCGGCGTCGACGTCGTTTACAATGAATCTTATCAAAGCGCGACCGTGATGGGCTTTGATCCCGTACGCCGCGAATTGGGCCGGTTGGTTTTGGAAGCTTCGGCAAAAGAGCGCAACCTTAACGAAAACGTCATCGAGAATTTGTACAACCGCTTCAAAAAAGATTTGTTTAAGAAAATTTTGGTCGACGGCAACCGCGTCGCCAATGAATTGCGCCTGCCCAATATGCACGAAGACATACGCAATATGTTGGGTGCTTTACGCTACCGCTATTCGTTCGCGCAAAACCAACACTTCCACGTGGCGGAAGTCGGCTGGTTATGCGGCCTCTTGAGTTCCGAACTGAATTTGCCCGTGCATGACGGACGCAGAGCCGGCGTCTTGCATGACATCGGCAAGGCCATGGATCACTCGAAAGAAGGCGGGCATGCCGTAATCGGCGCCGAGTTTATCGAAAAGCTCGGCGAGAAACCTGAAGTGGTGCATGCGGTCCGTGCGCATCACTATGATGAACAGCCCTCTTCGGATTTAGCGTTTTTGACGATCGCGGCCGATGCGATCTCGGGCGCACGTCCCGGCGCACGGCGCTCGACGATGGATTCTTACACGCAGAAAATGGCCGATCTTGAAAAAATCGGCAGCGGCTTTCCCGGAGTTACGGCGACTTACATTTTGAGCGCCGGGCGCGAAGTGCGCGTGATCGTGAACGGCGACCGCGTGGACGATCAAAAAGCTTTGAATCTTTCCAAGCAGATCGCGCAGAAAATCGAAGAAGAACTCAGCTATCCGGGCTTAATTAAAGTCACCGTGGTACGCGAGACTCAGGCTGTCGAGTTCGCCCGCTAAGCAACCGCTCAATCGTTTTGTGCACAATCGACTCCTTCGGGCTTAATTCCTTCTTACAGGCGAACTGCGCGCGCACGATGTCGTCGTAGCTGAACGTCAGGTTCTTTTTGCTTAAGAGGATTTGGGTGTAACGGGCGGCGCGATCGACCAGCTTGCCGTTGCTCGGATAGACCCAAGTCATAAGATTTCCCTCGAAGCGGTCCTGGCGGCCCATCACCAGCGTCGAGTGGATATTCAGCAGCATCTTCGCGGTCAGTTGATCGAATAGCTCGCACATCCCCGGCAGTGGAAAATGCTCCTCGATCCCGCGAAAACGAAAAGCCAAACCGGCATCATCACGTGCGATCGAAAACTCAAAATGTTCCGCGTTCGCAATAAGCGCTTTGCGAAATTCAATCGCATTCAAACTGAAATCGAAGGTGTTTAAGTATTCGGCGGTGGCTTTTTGATGAACTTCAGGCCACTCCAACGGACGTGGATCGCGCGCCAGCAAATGCCTCCATGCCGTTTTTGCGTCATGAGTTCCGGCAATGGCGAGGTAAGTCAGCGAGTGGCGCGCGGAGGGATGCTTGGGGTTGTCGAACGGCGCCAGATTAAAAGTCGGCGCACGCTCAGTGGTGTCGGTAAAAACCGTGATCGCGAACTCATCGGCGGAATAGCAGGTGTAGTTCCCCTCTTGATAGGTCTCGGCTTCACGCAAGATAAAACTCTTCAGCGGAGCCACCGAAGTGGTTTCGAGAAAGCGGATCCACGCTTCTAAATTCTCGAAGGCGGTTTGGCTATCGTTTCCGTACTCCAAGGCCAGGCCCACCACCAGCATCAAGACCGTCGAGGCTTGCATGCGCGTGCTGCCGGTCAAAGCCATGGGGCCGGTCTCTAAGCTAAAAGATAAAATTCCAGGATTGGTCAACACACGGCGCGAACGTTCCACCTTCTCCAGCAAAACTTTCGGCGTGTTACAGTGAAGGAAGAGCGGCTTGCGACTTGATGTGCGTGCGGCTTCCTCAACCGCGCCGATCACATAAGGGGTCTCGCCGCCTTCGGTGGTACCGATCAACAAATCGTTTGCCGCAAAGCCAAGCTCCCGCAAATGGCGCGCTCCATACTCGGGAAAATCTTCGAAACCTTCCAACGAGTGAACGAGGGCGACGTCGCCCCCCGCCATCAGTGAGCACACTTGATTCGATCCCGGGTGCTTACGCCGCCATAAATATTCAAGTGAAAGACTTAAGCGTCCAGTGGCCCCGCAGCCGACAAGGAATATGCGGTTGCCTTTTGCCAGCGTGTCGGCAACCGAGTCAAAGATCGGCTCCAGCTGCTTTTTTAACACACCGATCTTGCGCAGCGCTTCGAGATCCACTTCGCTCATCACCTTAAGTGCTTGATCGAGATCGTGCTTTGCCAGCTGCGAGAGTTCCACGGTCTTTGGGTTGGGCATTTCGGTTGGAAGATCGCCCAGTTGGAAGAGATGCTTGGTCTTCAAAAATTCTTCTGCGTTGTTCATTCCTTAAGCTTAAAATGGCTCTTGAAAATTACAAGGGCATGAGTCAAAGGTTGCGGCGTTAGACCTTCTGCGACACAATGATTTCCCGCACACTTCCCGAGGAGGCTTCATGGAACTGCGTAAGGTCGCAATTGTCGGTGGTAAAAGAATTCCGTTTGCTCGTTCATTCACAAACTATATGGGCGCACCCAGCCAAGAACTGATGACCGAGGCGGTGCGAGCACTCGTCGAAGCCAACAATCTCAAAGGGCAAGTCCTTGGCGAAGTGGTCTTAGGCGCGGTCATTAAGCACACCGCCGATTGGAATTTGGCGCGCGAGGTGGCGCTGGGATCTGGACTTTCGGCTTACACGCCGGCTTACGATTTAATCCAAGCTTGCGGGACTTCTTTACAAGCGTCTTTCGCCATCGCCAACAAGATCCGCCTGGGACAAATTGAATGCGGCATCGCCGGCGGCGTCGACACCAACAGCGATTTGCCGGTCGTGTTCTCTCGCCGCTTCAGCCATATTTTGTTGGCCGCAAGCCGCGAGAAAACCTTGGCCGGCCGCTTGAAGCAATTCATGAAGATCCGTCCCGCCGACTTGACTCCGCAAACTCCGGGAGTGACCGAGCCGCGCACCGGATTGAGCATGGGCGATTCTTGCGAGTTGATGGTGAAGGATTGGAAAATTTCGCGCGAAGAGCAGGATCAGTTGGCCTATGACAGCCAAGTGCACGCCGCCGCCGCTTGGAAAGAAGGATTTTATAAAGATCTTGTCGTACCAAGCCACGGTTTGGAATTTGACAACAACGTTCGTCCCGACACTTCTTTAGAGAAAATGGCGAAACTGAAACCGGCTTACGATAAAGTGCACGGTACATTGACCGCGGGAAACAGTTCTCCTTTAAGTGACGGCGCGGCCTGCGTGCTTTTGGCGAGCGAAGATTACGCGCGCGAGCGTGGACTTCCGATTTTGGCTTATCTCACTTATCAAGAAACCGCCGCGGTTGATTTTGTCAAAGCCGAAGGCTTGCTGATGGCGCCGGCTTACGCGGTTCCGCGCATGTTGAAAAAAGCCGGACTAAAATTGCAGGATTTCGACTATTACGAAATTCACGAAGCCTTCGCCGGCCAAGTGCTTTGCACTTTGAAGGCCTGGGAGAGCGATGAATTCTGCAAAAAGCGTTTGGGACTTCCGGGAGCGCTGGGCTCGATCGAGCGCAGTAAACTGAATGTTAAAGGCGGCTCGGTCGCTTTAGGACATCCCTTTGCCGCGACGGGCGCGCGTATCGTGACTTCGCTTGCCAAAATTTTGAATCAAAAGGGTTCCGGGCGGGGTCTGATTTCAATTTGCACAGGCGGCGGCATGGGCGTCACCGCGATCCTCGAGAAGTAACATGAGTTACAGTCTTTATCCTGAAATCGAACCGTTTCGCGCCGGCATCCTTCGCGTTTCCGATTTACACGAAATTTATTACGAAGAAGCCGGCAACCCCAAGGGCTCACCCGTATTGTTCATTCACGGCGGCCCCGGCGGCGGCATCGAACCTTCGCACCGCCGTTATTTCGATCCCTCACACTATCGCGTGGTGCTCTTCGATCAGCGCGGTTGCGGGCAAAGCACGCCGCACGCGGAGCTTGAAGAAAATACGACTTGGGATTTGATCAGCGACATCGAAAAACTGCGCGTGAAATTGGGTATCGATAAATGGATTGTGTTTGGCGGAAGTTGGGGCTCGACCCTTTCTTTGCTTTACGCCGAAACCCATCCCGAACGCGTGCGCGCGCTGGCTTTGCGTGGGATCTTTTTATGCCGCAAGCAAGAGATCAAATGGTTTTACCAGGACGGCGCAAGTCACATTTTCCCCGACGTTTGGGATCACTACCGCGATCATATCCCCGTGGATGAACGCCATGATTTTGTCAGCGCCTACTACAAACGCCTCACCTCCTCGAACCGCAGTGAGCGCTTGGCCGCCGCCCGCACCTGGAGCACTTGGGAAGGCGCGACCTCGCGCCTGATTCCCGATGCCGCGATGATCAGCCACAGCGGCGAGGACAATTTCGCCGAAGCGTTCGCGCGCATCGAGTGCCATTATTTTATCAACGGCATTTGGATGAGAAACGACAATCAAATTTTAGAAGACATTCATCGCATCCGCCATCTTCCTTGCGAGATCGTGCACGGCCGTTACGATGTGGTCTGCCCCGTCGAGAACGCCTGGGATCTTAAGAAAGCCTGGCCCGAGGCCGCGCTACACATTATTCCCGACTCCGGCCACTCGGCCCGCGAGCCCGGCATTCAATCAAAGCTCATCGAGATCATGGAGCGGTTTAAGCAGCAGTAGGCGCGCCGTACCTCTGGAGGTGCGGCGCGCCTTCAGAAGTCGAGGCCCATGCGCATCTCGAAGTTTGAATAGAACAAGCTTTGTTCGCCGGTATTGGTTTGGGTCGGCGATTTGTAGGTAAAATTGTATTCATGCAGTTGCCCATACCAGAACAAACCTGTTTTTAAGTGCTCGCTCAATTTGTAACTGGTGCCGACCAAGCCGTCGAAAGCGACGATCGGCTTAATGTCGAACGAATTTCCACCGCTGGTTGAACTTTGAAACGGCTGTTGATAGCGCATATTCCAATGAAGTTTCCAGCGCCCTTCGGTCTCGGTAAAGAAGCCGGCCGATGCGGCAAGTATTTCACTTTGCGATTGCACCAGTGTATTGCCGGGGGCGACAAATAAAAACGGGAAGGAATGCTTCTGCAGGCCGGCCCGCAGGCCCCAGTCCCAGGTTAATCCAAACAGTTTGTTGGCAAACGGCAACGCGTATAACGCCTCCAAGGTGAGCGTGTCCCAAACGAAGGCCCGCTCGCTTACCGGATAGTTATCCACGCGGATATCGCCCGGCGTGCGCTTGTAGCTGGCCGCCGCGCCCCATGGCCCGCGGCTCCAATAACCGCCTTCAACGAAGAGGCTGCCGCCTTTGGTGTTTTTGTAATTCACATCGGCGGTGCTCGCGATCGTTTGTTTCACATTCAGATAATTGAAGCCACTTCCGGCCCAAAGCCAAAACATCGCGCGCTGAAAGAGCGTTTTCTTGTGCTCAAGCTTCAATGCGCTTTGCGCACTGGGTTCTTCACCCGCCGGGGTTCGCGCGGCGGAGTCATTCCCGGCGAGCTTGATTGTCGGCGCGGCTTTGCTCATCTCCGGCGTAAATTTATACGGCAGCGACCATTTCGAAATCGGCCGCGACTTCTCGTCCAGCGCACGCACCCGGTAAGCGTAATGGCGCCCTGATTCGACACTTAGTTGATAGGCGGGCCCGTTCGCGTGGAATAAAACTTTACGTCCGCCGTCATCGACTTCACCTTCGAAAGATTTCGCGAATAAAATCGGCGACCACGTCAAATGGCCCGTGCCATGATGGCTAAGTTTATTGGGCGCTTCCATTTCGATATGCACTTGATGGCTTTGGGGCGGCAAAGTGATTTCGCCGCCGGCTTCTAATTGATAATTGAAGTGAATCGCTCCCGGGCGGATCCAATTTGCGGGAAATTGCGAAGTCGTTTGCCGAACCGGCGATGAGCTTTGCATAACCAATTCGTGACCCGGATGAACCAGCGGATCGAAGTAACCTTTAAACGGATTCATCCCCGCCAAATAATTTTGAACGTCCTGCACACCCGCGGAATAGAGATGCCGCGGATAAGGAAGGTTCGGGATCGTAATCCAGCGAAGCAGTTGCAATTTGGCCAAGCTTGCCGAATTCAGCTTTTCGCGGATGGAGATGCGATGGACCGGGGACCAATCCGATTCCAATGTGGTGAGATCTATACGCAACTCCTTATATTGGAGTTTGGCGCGTAAATAGTAACCGCCGGGAGCGAGGCTCGCGTAGGTCTTCGCCTCGAAGCCTGAGCTTCCTGCAATCACGTCCTTAAATTCCGGGTCGCGCGCGATTTGAACGATGGCTTTGCTTTCGGGCATCAGTTTTGAAATTTCAACGGTCAGCGGAAAACCTGCCTGCGCCTCTTTGCTGTCAAAGACCGTGCGATCCGCCGGCTCGAGAATCACGGGGGCCACCGGGTTCAACAAGGTTAAGCGCCGGGTTTCGCTATGATTGCCGCGATCGTCTTTCACCCGGTAATAAACATCCATTGGGAAATGCATATTGACGGTAAAATCGCCGCGTCCGGAAACCTCTTCGCGCATCAACAACTCGCGGAAGGCCACATCGCGGGCCGCCTCGAATGTGAACCGGTCGTTCTCGGCGACAGGTTGGCCTGAAGAATAATTCCACGAGAATTCGACGGTCTCGATTTCTACGGTGGAATAGTGCAAATGGTCCCTCGGGGCGCTGAACACCAGGGGATCTGTTTTTTCCGTAACGGGAGGTGAAATATTAACGACATCGCGACTCGATAGATTTTGAGATTTGCCGTCTTTAATCAACTTGGCGTTCCCCTCAATGACTTTCAACAGGGTTTTCCCGCGATCTTTGGTGATCGAGATTTTAGAATTCTCGACGCCGCGAATTTCAAATTTTCCACCGCCGGCGGTTTCGATCACAATATGATCGCCCTTGGCGATCTTTCCGTTCAAATTGCCGTAGTTTAGATTCAAACTATTAAAATTAAGATCTTTGCGGAGTACGATCAAGGTGTTGGCTTCCAGACGCAATTCACTCCGCCCGATTTTCAAATCGACTTGGGAATCGCCGCCGGAAAATACGGAGTCATCGTACACGAGTTTTTCATTTGAGCGGCCGGTCTGCCACTGCAACTCGCCATTATATTTGACGCGCACATCGCCGCGGCGATGAACGATTTCAGCGATGGTCTTTGCCTCGCGGTTACCGGTGCCGCGCCCGAACCATTTATCAAAGCCGGTCAAACTGCCCACCGTAAGCAGCAGCAAAACCAAAGCAATGGCGATAAGTACGCGGTCCGTGCGTGACAAAAAATCCTCCGGATTGTCTCAATATAGATCGGAGGATCGTTTCCCAATCTTAAACTTCCAGGACCTAAGTACCGATACTGAGTCATGAAGAGTTTGTTCAGCGCCGGCGTTTTTATTCTTTCGTTGATGAGTCTTCCCGGTTGCGGGAACGGCGGTGCGATCAATTTTACCAATCAAGAGCCAAGCGTCTCCGTGAACAAATCCAGTTCCTTCAACTATGTCCCGGCCAGCCAAGCCTTAGTGATTCAAAGCGGCAAGACCACAACTAACGGCTATCATGGCAAACTGCAAATGAACCCGCTCGGCGGCCAACTGATGAGTGGCCCCGGTGGTTATAAAGCTCAAGTGAAATTCACCGCGCGAAGTCGCTAAGGCTTTCGTCTCAATACAGTCGATCTTGTGATTATTCATAAATATTCATTCGATTGATTCCGAATATATATGTGGTGAAATACACGTTATACGTTGTCTCATTTTGGATCTCTCTCGCTTCCGCGCTCGTTTGGGCCTCGGGGCCCGCCGGCGGCGCAATTCAAGGAACGCTTTTCGCACCGGGCGGCGCCACCGTCACCTCGAGCAACGTCACTTTCAAAGTGCAAGTCATGGACAAAGACGCCGCCTGCGTTTTGTATGAAGAGGTTCATACGGGCGTGGACTTATCGGGCACGAACGGCGATTTTTCATTTGATCTAGGCTACGGAACATCGAAAGTGAACAATGTCGACGCCAGTACGTCCTTGAAATCGAATATTTTCCGCAATGACGTGAATCTTCCCATTTCAGCCTCCTGCCCGAGCGGCGTCACACTGGCGGCGGGAGATCCGCGTTTGATTCGCGTCTTGTACGATGTGGCCGGTGGCACGAGCTATGCCACGTTGACCCCCGACATGCGCGTACTCGGCTCACCTTACTCCGTCGTTGCCGAGACCGTTCAAGGCAAAGCGCCCTCTGATTTTATCCAGGTTCGTGACGACGTGACCTACGATTTGAGCCAAGCCAATGTCGAAAATATTTTTTCGTCGACGAATTACAGCAAGCTTCTTAATTTGTTAAACGGAACATCGTCAGTGGACTTCAACAACCAACGCCTGGTCAATGTCGCCAACCCGACATCCGCACAAGATGCGGCGACAAAAAATTATTCCGACACCATGGTTGGCGGAAAAACCGCCGACACCAGTTTGGTGGGACCGGCTACCGGCAACAACTACACCTTGAATTGGGATCAGACGGCGCAAAAGTGGGTGGCCGGCGTTCCCAATGACACCACTAAGCTTCCCTTGAGCGGCGGCACGATGAGCGGGCCGATCGTAATGGGCGCGCAAAATATCACCAACATCGGTCACATGACGATGGCCGCGCAAAGAACTTTGCACTTGGGATCTTTCGACGACACGCAAGAAGCCGCATTGATCGCCACTCCCCTTGCCCCGATAGATGCGGGCAAAACTTGGTACAATACGGACCACAAAGTCTTAAAGATCTGGGATGGAACAGCGGCCGTCACGCAAGCTTACACCGATGGCAGCGGCCAGCTTACCTCAGCTCAACTTCCTCCCTCGGTAATATTAGACGGTGGTAATGCTGCCACCGCTGCAATGAATATCGGGAATAACGGCAACTTCGGCGTGAATTTCAAAACCAACAATGCCACGCGCATGACGATCGACAATGCGGGAAGCATCGGGATTGGCACGACCACCCCAGGCGCAAAATTGGATGTGAACGGCCGAATCGCCGTCGCCACAGGATCAACCGCCAGCCCTTCTATCTATGTCACCGGGCAAACAAATACTGGGGTCAATCTCAATTCCGCCGGAAACAACGTGGCCCTGGTTGTCGCAGGTAGCGATAAGATCATCGCGTCTTCGGTAGGAGTCGGGGTGACCGGCACTCTTTCGATGAATAGTCCCGGTTCTCTCGCATCCAATGCGATTCGCCAAACCGGCGACGCCGGCACCGGTATTTATTGGCCGGCAACTGGAAAAATGTCTCTCACCACCTCCGGTGTCGATACGCTTTTCCTTGTTGGAGGAAAAGTCGGTATCGGCACCTCAACTCCGGCTGCCGGCGCAATTCTTGACTTAAACGGCCTTGGCGTAACAGGTTCTTCAGTGATCGTTCCGCGCGATGTCGCTGCCAACCGCCCCGTCACGGGCGTAAACGGTATGATCCGCTACAACTCCTCGACGGATAAATTCGAAGCCTATCAGGCCGGCGGATGGATCGATATGATCGGTGGCGGCGGCACCGGAGACTTCAAAGCCGACGGCACAGTCCCCATGACGGGAGCTTTGCAAGCGGCCGTTGGTGCCGTCGGAACTCCAAGCCTCACCTTCACCGGCGACACCGACACGGGTTGGTGGCATCCCGCAGCCAACACTATGGCCGCGTCGACGGCCGGAGCCGAAAGAGTCCGCATTGATTCGTCGGGTAATGTGGGTATCGGAACCACAAGTCCCGGTCAGAAGATCGATGTACTTAACGGGAATATCCAAGCCCGGTCGGATGACTTATGGACGACCGTTTTTGCCAATGTCGCCTCGACGGCTAAATGGCCCACCCTCCAATTGCAGCGCAGTCGCGGAACCCAAGTTGCACCCACTTACGCGGCGTCGGGCGATACTCTTGGACAATTGCTTTTTGAGAATCACACGAACGGCGACGGCGCCGTGATTTCCGGTATCGCGACGCAAACTCATTCAGCGACAATCGCCGGAACCGCGCTGACTTTCGGCACCATCCCCAATGGCGGCAACGCTTCCTTGGAACGAATGCGCATCGACGAGAACGGCAGCGTCGGTATCGGCACGACGACACCGACCACAGGAGCAATCCTTGATATTAATGGCCTCGGCACTGCGGGATCTTCAATGATCGTTCCGCGCGATGTCGCCGCCAACCGCCCCACCGCGGGCGTCAACGGAATGATGCGCTACAATTCCTCCACCGATAAGTTCGAAGCCTATCAAGCCGGCGGCTGGGTCGATATGATTTCAACCGGAACGGCCTCAAGTCTTGCTGCTGGAGCCGGCTCCGCCGGATCTCCCTCAATTTCTTTTTCCGGCGATTCGAACACCGGCTTTTACTCGGCCGCCGCCGATTCGATCGGAATCGCGGCCGGCGGAGCGCAGGTGGCTTCGATAACCACAACTGGAATCGCAGGCACTTCAGCCGATAGCCCAACGTTAACCTTTGGAGGAAATACCGCCGCCTCCCCGGCTTACACCTTCACCGGCGACACCGATACCGGTTGGTTTCATCCGGCC